>CACXHF010000492.1 GCA_902767305.1 uncultured Eubacteriales bacterium | reverse complement strand
CAGCCGCAGACATAATCATTCAGATCATGTCTGCGGCTGCTTTTTCGTTGTGGTAATGTTTTCTGTTTCGTCCGGTTCACATCGGAGAGCAAAGCATACGGCGTGACCGGATAAAGATGCAGGCAGGATATCAATCCGTTTCAGCAGATCAGAGGGACTGAATCATTGCCGGAGTGGTTTTGAGGTTCATTTCTTTCCGGGCGGTGCTGTGCTGCTCCGGATTACAAGAGAAATCGGCGAGAGAATGCTTTCACCCGATATTACAAGACTTTCAGCACTGTTCTCCTGTTCAAACAGGGAAAGAAGATAATGCATTGTCTGTTTTCCCCATTGATATTTTTCCGTGCGCATGGTTGTCAGCGGAGGTTCCATGTATTCAGAAAAGAACAGATCATCAAAACTGACAACGGAAAAATCCGCTGGAATGGAGAAGCCTTTTTCATGCAGAGCCCGGATTATTCCAAGGGACATTCGGTCATTCATGCTGAGGATGCCGGTGATATCCGGAGTCTTTTCAAGCATGGCCAGTGCAAGACGATAACCGATTTCAACAGAATCGCCTGTACACAGCGGAATATCCTGACCATTGATCACCGTGAGATAATCGCCGGAATGAATACCGGCAGAGTTGACAGCCTGTAGAAAGCCTTCCATGCGATGAATCCGGAGATTCAGAGCCAGTGAGTCGGAAAGATATGCGATTCGTCGGTGACCCAGCTGAATCAGATGCTGTGTGGCAAGATAAGCCTCGTTGATTTTATTGCAGGTGATGTTGTGTGCATGAGGGAGAAGCGTGCCTTCCTCGACAAGGCTGACAATCCGGCCGCCATGTCTCACAAAGAGGGAGGCTGATTCGGGCAGATATTCAAGGAAGAGCGTGATGATTCCCCGAACGTTGTGTTCAAGCATGTCCTGCAGATAACGGTCTGTATCAGATTGCTTCCGGTCGCAGCTGGCGAAGAGTACAGCAAAATTATTGGATACGGCTTCGTCTTCGATCCCGCGCAGAATAGATGGATAGAAAGGGTTCGAGACGGATGGAAGAAGGACACCGATTGTCGTGCTTGTCTGCTTTTTCAGATTTCTTGCCTGAAGATTGGGAACATAATTCAGACGTCTGCTGACTTCGAGAACACGTTCCCGGATTTCGGGTTTGACAGGATGAGACGAGTTATTGAGCACCCGGGAAACGGTACTTGGGGAAATGTTCAGTTCTCTAGCAATATCATAGATTGTAACGTTTTTTTGCATTGAATGCTCCTCGTCGGCCTGAGTGGAATGGATAGGGATAAGAACATACAGATTGTAACACACTCATCACACAAATGGAAGGGGGAGAATGCTGGCCTTAACGAAGCGCCCCGATTTCGATTCTGAGATCTGTTCATGAGGACATCCTGAATGAGGAAGACGGAGCTTTTCGCTCAGCGGATGCAATCAAATGAATGGTGAAAAAAACGGGCGGCCTGTACGGCGGCTGTTTCGCTGTCTGGCAGAGGAAGGCATTCCAGAGACAGAAAACCGTCGTAGCCGATGATACGAAGCTTTTCGATGAACGGAGAGAAGGGAAAACATCCAGCACCCGGATACATCCGGTTGTTATCGGCAATATGGATATGGCCTAGGACAGGCTGGATAGTATCGAGTGCTGTTAAAAGATCGGCTTCCTCGATATTCATGTGGAAAACGTCCATCAGTGCCAGTGTATGAGTAAGGTGGTTATTCTCAATAAACTGCCGGAGATCCCGGGCGGTATTGAGAACATTGTTTTCATATCGGTTGGTTGCTTCGAGCAGAAGGATAATTCCTTTTTCTTCTGCATATTGATCCAGGCGGTGGATGGACCGGCCGAGCATTGACATGCCCTCGATGCGATTTCGGTCCGACTGGAGATTACCTTTGATGCTGCCTATGGTAACCCGGGAGGAAAGGGCGGCAGCAGCATCGATAAACGGTTGAACTTTTTCAAAGAGCAGATTCTGCCGATACGGGTCTTCGTCGCACAGATGCAGTCCGTATCTGCCGAAAATCGGTCCGGTTCCAAGTGTTGCAATCTCCATATGTGTCTCTTTCATGGTTCGGAGAAGACCATTGATATCCAGAAGGGATACATCCGGAGTATGGATTTCGATTGCCTGATAACCGTACTGAGCAGCAAGGCGCAGATTTTCACAAAAATCTCCGCTGAGTGCAACAGGAACGGTTGGAACGGAGACGGTATTTGTTGCAATGCAGTACTTCATGGATGAATCCTTTCTGGATGGAATCCGGAATCAAATGTATTATTCGGTGATCAGTCGATCGATGTTGAGCAGTTCCATCGGATTTCCTTCTGCGCCTTCTACCCGGACGTTGTGAAGAATCAGGGTTTCAACATTGTTGATGTAAATGCCTTTGCGTGTACAGGGCTCTACATCCGCCATCATGGCAGGAACATCCGGCGTAGGGTGCTCAGCAAAGTCAATACTGACATTTTCGAAAGTGACGCGGTTAATTTTTGCTTCCGGCAGTCCGTAGAGGAAACTGGCGGCAACATGACAGTTTCTGGCTTCAATGTTTCGGAAGGTTAGCTCTCGGATAGCCGGTGTGCGTTCATCGACCGGCAGCGGATCCTTGCAGCTGACATAGGAGGAGTGACCATCCGGATCACAGCACCAGTAGTAGGAATTGACTACGAAAGGTGTCAGGACACCGT
>CACXHF010000491.1 GCA_902767305.1 uncultured Eubacteriales bacterium | reverse complement strand
CTTCGGGTTGTCAATGATCCTGACCGGTTTAATCTGATTCTGCGATGTACCGTTGTAGATGAGCGTATCACGGTACAGCATATAGGTTTCCGGTTCGACAATGCAGAGCTTGGTCCGTCCGAGGATGCCTCTGCTGATTTTGGTTCCGAAAGACGGATTTGCCTCACTCAGAAGTTGCTCCATGATGTCCCTGTATTGGGGCAGCAGGCTGTGGTCGATGGCAATTTCCGGTTCGATCAGGATGACATAGCGGCCGGGCTTGTGATCTGTGCCCGTCATCCGCTGAGACAGCATCCCCGGTCCGGATTCTGCCGCCGGAAAAGGAGCAGTCACATCCCCTGAGAAAAAGGCGGACAGACTCAGCGCAGTCAGCGGGGCGGTCCCTGAGCAGGAAACGTTCGCTGAAACGAAGACCGTAAAATAGCTTCAGGATCCGGTCCGGAAGCAGCAGAGAGAAACCGGGGAAACGGACGGGCAAAAGCAGGTGCATTCCCGGAAAAGAAGATGCAGTGAGTCTGTGTCGGTTTCAGATAAATCCTCCGGAAGTCCGACGGCGGAATTCAGATAAAATCATTTCAGATGAGCGATTCAGGAAGCGGGAAAATCAGCGGCCGTTCGCCGCATCCTTCGGCAAAAGGGCGGCCTTTACGTTCCTGTTCCATGAATCAATTTATTATTTTTTATAATTTTATGTCCTTCCCCCCTGCGCTGTCAATGCAGGAGAATGCTCTGACACGATGCCCCTGCCGTTTCACGGATCGGCTTTCAGAAACAGATCCGCTGATTCTGTTCCCGGGTTTCGAAGATTCTTCAGCCCTCAGGCAGTGTCTACTGACTTAAAAGTCCTTCCAGTGTTTCAAATAAAACGTCCGGGTCCACCGGCTTGCTCAGGTGCGCGTTCAGACCCGACTGCATGCTTTGCTGAACATCCTCATCAAAGGCATTTGCCGTCAATGCGATGATCGGTATTGTTCTGGCATCCGCTCTGCCCGAAGCCCTGATTCTGCGGCTGGCTTCCAGTCCATCCATTTCAGGCATCCGCATATCCATCAGAATCGCATCATAATAACCTTCTTCGTGTTCCTCAAACATTTCCACGGCAATGCGGCCGTTTTCCGCATGTTCCACCTGTATCTCACGCAGGGAAAGCACCATCATCATAATCTCGGCGTTGACTGCGACATCCTCTGCCAGCAGCACTCTGCGGTTTTTGAGGTCCGCCTTCCGTACAATCGTCGCATTCTTCTTTTTGAATGCCTCCCTGAACTCATCCAGTACCGTCCCGGCGAAAAGTGGTTTGGCGACAAACGTATCCACCCCTGCTGCCTTTGCCTCATCCTTAATCTCATCCCAGTTATATGAGGTAAGAATGACCACCGGCGTTTCGGTGCCAACGGCCTCCCGGATCCGGCAGGTCGTTTCAATGCCGTCCATCTCCGGCATGCGCCAGTCCACCAGGATCAGGTTATAAGGTTCACGTCTGGCATAGCGGACTTTCACCATCTGCAGCCCTTCGGCTCCGGACAATGCATATTCACAGTTCACCCCTACCTGACCAAGGACGAGCTGGGCATGTTCGCACGCAATCGGATCATCATCAATCACCAATACGCACATTTCATGGGGATGCAGCACATTGACCTCTTCCCCGACGGTTTTATGATCGCAGTCAATCAGCGTGACCGTAACAGTAAATGTCGTTCCTTTCTGCTTTTCGCTCTCTACCGAAATCGTTCCGTTCATCAGCTCCACATAGCTCCTGGTGATGGCCATGCCCAGGCCCGTACTTCCAAAGCGGTTTGTGCTGGAGGAATCCTCCTGGCTGAATGCATCGAAGAGCCTGGGAAGGTACTCCTTGCTCATCCCGATCCCAGTGTCGCTGATGATAAAGCGCAGCGTGGTCTTTCCATTGAATTTTGCGGCTGTTTCCACAATAAATTTGACAGAGCCGCCTGAAGGCGTAAATTTGACTGCGTTTCCGAGGATATTGATCATGACCTGCCGCAGTTTCATGTCATCGCCAATATAATCATCGTCGACCGCCCCGTTCACACGGCATTCATACTCAATGCCCTTGTCCCCGCACTGGCCGCTTATGATCGTATTGACCTGGGCCAATGCATTCGCGAAAGAAAACTCTTCATTCTTCACAGTCATGCGGCCGGACTCGATGCGGCTCATGTCAAGAATGTCGTTGATGAT
>CACXHF010000490.1 GCA_902767305.1 uncultured Eubacteriales bacterium | reverse complement strand
CCGGGCATTGGAGTCGAAGGGGCTGATACGCACCAGCCGGTGAACGCCCTTTTCACCGCGGAGATAACCATACGCGTGGTCCCCGCTGACCTCGAAGGTTACGCTCTTGATCCCCGCTTCGTCTCCGTCCAGCAGATCCAGCAGCTTCACTTCAAATCCCATCTGTTCGCAGTATCGGGTATACATGCGATAGAGCATCTGCGTCCAGTCCTGAGCCTCGGTTCCGCCGGCTCCTGCATGCAGGGACAGATATGCATTGCATGAATCATAGTCCCCCCTCAGCAGTGTTTCAAGCTTCAGCGTTTCAAGATCCTCCGACAGTTTTCGGATTTCCATGCCGGCATCGGTGACCAGACTCTCGTCGTCCATCTCCTCTGCCAGCTCCATTGTCGCATCAACATCGTCTGCCCGTTTTCCCAGCCGCTCCCAGTGCTCGATTTTAGCTTCCGTCGTACGGACCTTCTTGCTGATCTGCGTCGACCGCTCAAGATCATTCCAGAAATCCGGCTCATTCATGGTTTCATGCAGTTCAAGCAGCTGTTCTCTCAGTCCGGCGATGTTAAAGTGACTCACCTGCCTCAACAATGCTTTCGCGGATTTTTGCCAGCTGCTGGCGATAAAGTTCCAGTTCGATCACGTTGATTCACTTCCTTTTTTTCTGTCAAATATTCTCCGGAATATCCGGATGTTCCATGCCCGGACTATGCAAGCCGTCCGCAGCAATTCTTATACTTTTTCCCACTGCCGCAGGGGCAGGGATCGTTCCGTCCAACTTTCTTGTCCGCCCGCTTTGGTCCGGCCTTTCCTCCAGCATTTTTTGCCTGATCCAGGTTGGTCTCCTGGGGTCTGGCCACCTGCTGGCGTTCCTGACGTTCGACAAACCTGGCGCGGAACATCTGACGGACTGTGGATTCCCGGATTCGATGCACCATCTCATCAAACATGGCATAACCTTCAATCTGATACTCCTGAATCGGATTCCGGTTCGCAAAAGCACGCAGGCCGATTCCTTCACGCAGTTGCTCCATGTCATCGATGTGTGCCATCCACTGACGGTCTACATTGCCAAGCAGAATAACACGCTCCACCTCACGGATGTCCAGATTGAGTTCACCGACCATTTTTTCACGCTCTTCATAGAACTCATGTGCCTTTTTCTTGAGCGTGTCCGCAATGTCCTCCCGGCTCATCCCGGCAAATTTCTCGAGATTTTCATCCATATAGGCCTTGTCCAGGCAGACCGAAGCCATATAATCGGCAAGGCCCTTCAAATCCCAGTCCATGGCCACATCACCGGCACCACAGAACGTATCCATAGCCTCGTCGATGATCATGTCGGTCATTTTGAGGATGGATTCACGCATATTTTCCCCGTCCAGCACCTGACGACGCTGTTCATAGATTTCCTTACGCTGTTCGTTCATGACATCATCGTACTGAAGAACATTCTTCCGGATCTCGTAATTGCGTCCCTCGATCCGTTTCTGCGCATTCTCAATCTGCCCGGTCAATATCTTTGCCTGAATCGGTTCATCCTCGGCAACCCCCAGGCGGCTGACTAGTCCGGTCATCCGGTCGGAGCCGAACAGACGCAGCAGATCATCCTCCAGTGACAGGAAGAACTGGGAAGAGCCCGGATCTCCCTGGCGGCCGGAACGGCCTCTGAGCTGATTGTCAATACGGCGGGATTCATGCCGTTCTGTACCGATGATGTGCAGACCGCCTGCCGCAACGACACGTTCATGTTCCTCGTCCGTTATACGCTTGAAGTCTCTGTAGAGAGTATTGTACTCCTCTCTGGCCGCAATGATCTCTTCGGAGACATTTTCATTGAAGCCGGTCGCTTCATCGATTATTTCATCTTCATAGCCCTTCTGGCGCATCGCCTGGCGGGCCATGAACTCCGGATTGCCGCCCAGCAGAATATCCGTACCGCGGCCGGCCATGTTGGTCGCAATGGTGACCGCTCCATAACGTCCGGCCTGGGCAACAATCTCCGCCTCACGCTGATGATGCTTTGCATTGAGAACCTCGTGGCGGATTCCCCGCATCTGCAGAAGCCGGCTCAATGTCTCACTGACCTCAACAGAAACCGTTCCAACGAGGATCGGCTGTCCGCTCTGCGTATGCCGGCGCTCAATTTCATCAAGAACCTGTCCATACTTGCCCTTGCGTGTCGTGTAGACAAGGTCATTAAGATCCTTGCGGATCATGGGCATATTGGTCGGGATCTGTACAACATCCAGATTATAAATTCCCTTGAATTCCTCCTCTTCCGTCTTGGCCGTACCGGTCATGCCGGAAAGTTTGGAATACATACGGAAATAGTTCTGGAATGTAACTGTTGCCAGCGTTCTGCTCTCGTGCTGTACATTGACATGCTCTTTTGCTTCAATCGCCTGATGAAGTCCGTCGCTGTACCGGCGTCCATGCATGAGTCTTCCGGTAAACTCATCTACAATGATGACCTGGTTGTCCTGGACCACATAGTCCACATCCCGTTTCATCATGGCATGTGCACGCAGCGCCGCATTGATATGATGAACCAGATCGGTATTGGCAACATCTGACAGGTTCTCTACCTTGAAGTACTGTTCCGCCTTACGGATTCCTTCCTCAGAAAGGTTGCAGGTCTTCTTTTTCTCATCCTTCACGTAGTCCTTGCGCATCGCCGCTTTTTCCTCTTCGGAGAGCGGATTCTCCTCCCAGCGGCTCTCCTCCGGCTCCACGCCTTCCTGGAGCGTACAGACAAAACGATCTGCATACTCATACAGTTCCGTAGACTTTTCGCCTATTCCGGAGATAATCAGCGGTGTACGGGCTTCATCGATGAGAATCGAGTCCACCTCGTCCACAATGGCAAAGTGATGTCCGCGCTGCACCATGTTCTTTTTATAAATGACCATGTTATCGCGCAGATAATCAAATCCCATCTCATTATTTGTTCCGTAAGTCACATCACAGGCATACGCTGCTTTACGCTGATCCTGATCCAGGTCATGCACAATGACGCCGACACTCATTCCGAGAAAACGGAAAATCCGGCCGATATCTTCACCCTGAAACCGGGCAAGATAATCATTTACGGTCACAACGTGCACACCCTTGCCGGTCAGTGCATTCAGGTACGCAGGCATGGTAGCTGTGAGCGTCTTGCCCTCACCGGTTTTCATTTCTGCAATACGTCCCTGATGCAGCACAATGCCGCCCATCATCTGAACACGGAACTGACGTTTTCCCATTACCCGGCTGGTTGCCTCCCTGACGACCGAGAACGCTTCCGGCAGCAGATCATCCAGTGTCTCGCCTTTGGTCAGACGGTCCCGGAATTCCTGCGTTTTGCCGCGAAGCTGGTCATCTGTCAGCTTCCGGTGTGCCTCCTCAAATGAATCAATACGATCCACGATCTTGCCAAGCCGTTTCAGCTCGCCGACCGTTGGATCAAAAAGTCTCGATAAAAAACCCATTATTGCCTCCAAACAGCAAAACTTTCATTCAATGACCATACAAAGTCATGCTATTCTAACATCAAACCCTTTTTCATGCAACTTTCTTCCTTCACTTTCGTAATAACCATGCAAAAAGGCAGATCATAAATGCTTCATTCATTCTGCAGTCTGCCTGCCTCACGATCCCTGGCATCTTGAACAGATCATGCCATGCCGTTCAATGACGCCCGGCTTTTCATCGTTTTTCACGTAGCGGAATCTGCATTCGGAGGTTTTCAGAAAAGAAAATGCCGTGACAATAACGCGGGCAGCCGGTTCGACTTCTTTATGCCAGGAAAACACAGATACTGAAAAAAAGGCTGCAGGAATCCCCGCAGCCACAGTAACATGAATTACGCGTTGTAGTGTACAACCTTGGAGAAGTCCTCTGCCTTGAGGGATGCTCCGCCGATCAGGCCGCCGTCAATCTCCGGCTGAGCCATGAGGCCCTTGCAGTTCTTCGGATTCATGGATCCGCCATACTGGATGCGCACCTTGTCAGCTGCATCGCCGTAAGCAGAACGAATCGCTTCGCGGATGACACCAATGGTCTCATTAGCCTGCTCATCCGTCGCCGTGAGACCGGTACCGATCGCCCAGACCGGTTCATAGGCAATCACTACACCTTCTACCTGCTCAGCAGTCAGGCCGGTGAGTGCAATCAGGGTCTGATAGCTGACCAGCGGATTGGTATAGCCCGCCTCGCGCTCTTCCTTCTTCTCCCCTACGCAGATGATCGGAATGAGACCTGCTGCCAGTGCAGCCTTTACACGCAGATTCACTGTTGCATCGGTCTCACCGAAATACTGACGGCGCTCGCTGTGTCCGATAATAACATACTCCACGCCACAGGCCTTGAGCATATCAGCGCTCAGTTCACCGGTGTATGCGCCGGACTCTTTCCAGTGCACATTCTCGGCACCCAGTTTAATGTTGGTTCCCTTGATTACCTCGGAAACCGCCGCGAAATCAACTGCCGGCGTGCAGACAACAACATCGCACTCCGCATCCTTGACAAGCGGAACCAGGGCTGAAACCAGCTCTTTGGCCTGCTCAGGGGTCTTGTTCATTTTCCAGTTTCCGGCAATAATGGCTTTACGCATGTTTCTATCCTCCATCAATAATAAGTCCCGGCCGGCATTGACCGTCCGGGACAGGTGTTTCTTACTTCTCATCGAGGCAGGCAACGCCCGGAAGTACCTTTCCTTCAAGATACTCAAGGGAAGCACCGCCGCCAGTGGAAATGTGGGTCATCTTGTCACCGAGGCCCATCTGCTCAACAGCTGCCGCAGAATCGCCGCCGCCAATGATGGTCACAGCATCGCTGTCCGCCATGGCCTGAGCAACTGCCAACGTTCCAGCCGCCAGCGTCGGGTTCTCAAAGACGCCCATCGGTCCGTTCCAGATAACAGTCTTGGCACCCTTAACCGCTTCCGCGAAAAGCTCACGGGTCTTCGGTCCGATATCACAGCCCTGCATATCGTCCGGAATCTTGTCCGCATCCACCACACAGGTGTCAATCGGTGCATCGATCGGATCCGGGAATGCCTTGACACAGACGGTATCGACAGGCAGGAGCAGCTTGACGCCCTTCACCTCAGCCTTTGCCATCATGTCTTTGCAGTAGTCAATCTTGGTCTCGTCGAGCAGGCTGCCGCCAATGCCGTATCCCTTGGCTTTCAGGAACGTGAAGGCCATGCCGCCGCCGATGATAAGGGTATCGACCTTTTCGAGCATGTTGTCAATCACGCTCAGTTTGTCAACAATCTTCGCGCCGCCCAGAACCGCCACAAACGGACGATCCGGATTCTCAAGCGCCTTTCCCATGATGCTGAGTTCCTTGCCGATCAGATAGCCTGCCACGCAGGGAGAAAGGAACTTGGTTACGCCCTCAGTAGAGCAGTGCGCACGATGGCAGGAACCAAAGGCATCATCCACATAGCAGTCTGCCAGAGAAGCGAGATCGCGGGAGAAGTCTTCCACGTTCTTGGTTTCTTCTTTGCGGAAACGGGTATTCTGCAGGAGAACAACATCGCCATCCTTCATTGCAGCTACGGCCGCCTTGGCATTCTCGCCAACAACGGTATCATCATCTGCAAAAACAACCGTCTTTCCAAGATATTCAGAGAGACGCTCAGCAACAGGTGCCAGGGAGAACTTTGCCTCCGGTCCATTCTTCGGCTTGCCGAGATGGCTGCAAAGAATCACTTTTCCGCCGTCAGCAATCAGTTTCTTGATCGTCGGAAGAGCTGCAACGATACGCTTGTCATTGGTGATCTTTCCATCCTTCATCGGGACGTTGAAGTCACAGCGTACCAATACTTTTTTGCCGGCGACCTGAATGTCGTCAATCGTTTTCTTGGCCATGGTACATTCCTCCAGTATGAATTGTTTTCTTTATTCATCTTTCCCGGAACCCCGGGAGAAGCCGCATTTATCCGGCTCCTTTTGAGCCTCTATAAGTGTATCATTATTTCCGGGTTTTTGTCAAATTCTTAACAGGCAGTTCCGGACAGTTTTCCTCCGATTACGGTCTTCAGTATATCACCCGTACATGTTCCACTCCAAGATCACTGCAAAACCGCCGGACATCTTCCTCATCGGCAAGGCGCATCAGATCATGAAAGATTCCGGTATCCTTATCCACGAAGCCTGCCGTCATTTCTCCTGTGCATATGCTCTTTCGAATCAACGGTTCCTGCCGTTCAGGATCATAGGAAAATGGAACTCGCCGGGACTTTCTGAAAAAGCCCATCTTTCCTGCCTCCTCTTTTCTGCGTCTCATTTTTGTCACACGGGACGATTCTTTCCATGTCAAATTGAAAAAAACAGATGTTCTGCATCGGCTCGCATTTACAGCAGGGAAATCAGCTGATCAACGTCCTCCTGTGTTGTCGCCCAGCTGGTAGCAATCCGCATCATGACATGCGCAGAATCCACACGTTCCATAAACGCCATTTCCACCTGTTCAGCAAGCCTGGCCTGTGCGGCATTATCCACAATCAGAAATACCTGATTGGTTGGATTTTCAATTCCCAGCTCATAACCTTTTTCCCGAAGTGCCGAACGGATCTGATCTGCTTTCTGAATGGCATTCTTTCCGATCTCATCATACAGACCGTCCGTGAACAGAGTGTCGAATTGAAGGCCGGCAATCCTTCCTTTAGCCAGCAGTGCCCCATGCTGCTTCACAATGGTAAAAAACTGCGGAACTGTCCTGGGATTCGGAAAAACAACTGCCTCCCCGAACAATGCACCGCATTTGGTTCCGCCGATATAAAAGGCATCACAGGTTCTGGCCAGGTCCGGCAGTGTAACATCATTCTGCGGACATGCCAGCGCATACGCCAGTCTGGCGCCATCTACATACAGATATACACCGTTTTCATGGCAGGTCCTGCTGATTTTTTCCAGTTCATTCAGCGAATAGATGGTCCCATATTCCGTCGGCTGGGATAGATAAACCATCCCCGGCATAACCATATGATCATGATTGTCATCCGTCCAGTACTCACGGATACATTTTTCAACGGCTTCGGCAGTCACCTTTCCATCTATTTCATCTATTGTCAGCACCTTATGACCGCCAAACTCAATCGCTCCTGCCTCATGGACACTGATGTGGCCTGTTCTGGCAGAGATAACCCCCTGATAGCTTTTTAACATGGCGTCTATAACCGTTGCATTCGTCTGGGTACCGCCTGTAAGGAAGTGGACCATCGCCTCAGGCGCCTTACAGGCAGCCCGTATTCTGGCCCGTGCAGATTCAGAATAGCCATCCAGTCCATATCCGACAGTCTTTTCCAGATTGGTCTGCAGCAGTTTCTGCATAATGGCTGGATGTGCCCCTTCCATATAGTCGGATGCAAAATATAGTCTTTCTTTCTCTGAGCTCATCTGTTTCACTCCTGTAATCGCATTCATTGTCAGTCTTTTTCTCCTGGATTTTCTTCCTGTCACTAATTGTACATACATTCGGGTTCTGTTTCAAGCTCCAGGAAGCAGCAGATCAAACCTTCCTTTTCCCGCAGTTTTTAACATCACTGCCACCGAGGCCGAAATTCTCCGGCAGTGTGATT
>CACXHF010000489.1 GCA_902767305.1 uncultured Eubacteriales bacterium | reverse complement strand
GGTCAATGTTATCATCGGAACGGTTGTTTTCTTTATTGCCATTTCGTCTATTTTCAGATGGAAAGGCTGGAGAGGCCGTGCTGAACAGCGCAGAGACCTGAAAGCAGAGGGGAGGAAAGAAGGATGACTGAATTTATCAACAGCTTCGGAATTGTTCTGTATGCCACACTGGCTTATACGACACCACTTCTTTATGCAGCTCTCGGATCCTGTTTTTCGGAGGTTTCCGGAGTGGTGAACATCGGTATTGAGGGAATGATGACTGCCGGTGCCTTTACCGGAACGACAGTGGCCTATTTTACCGGGAATCCGTGGATCGGCTTTATCTGCGGCGGGCTTGCAGGCGCATTTTTCGGAATGCTGCATGCGACGGCGACGGTGAATCTCGGTGCGGACCAGACCATTGCCGGAACGGCGATTAACATGCTTGGTCCCGGCATCGCGATTATGATCTGCAAGGTTCTTTTTTCCTCGACAGACTCCATCCCGCTGTCCATGACACAGAAAATCCCCAAACTGTTCGTCGGCACTTTTGATGTCAGCAACGTGTTCGGGCGCTTTATGGACAATGTTTTCGCGACCTATGTCTCTACCTATCTTGTCTTCTTTGTAACCATTCTGGTCTGGTTTATCTTCTACAAGACGCGTTTCGGTCTTCGGATGCGTGCCTGCGGTGAGCATCCTCAGGCCTGTGAGACGCTCGGCATCAACGTGATGAGGATGCGTTTCACGTGTGTGGTCATTTCCGGTTTTCTCTCCGGACTGGGCGGTGCCTGCGTGACCATGGCAATTTCAACCCAGTTCCGGCCGATCTCCATTGTGGGTCAGGGCTTTATCGCCATCGCAGCCGTGATCTTCGGAAAGTTCCGGCCGCAGGGTGCTCTGATCGGATGCCTTCTGTTCGGCTTCTGTTCCGGCCTCAAGGTTGTGCTCGGTGCGTCTTCCGGATTCGACATGCAGCTCATTTCCATGATTCCCTATGTGGTGACGGTTCTTATCCTGATTCTGTTTGTCGGAAAATCACATGTGCCTACGGCAAGCGGAAAACCCTATATCAAGCTCAGATAATTCATTTTCAAGGCCTGCCCGGAGACGGACGGGCCTTTTCCGGATTCCGGGAAGAGTACTTTTTCGTGAGAGCAGATTGTCAACAGACGGAAAATGATGTAGAATTGTAACAGAAAATGAGAAGATGATTTGCCTGATTTAGAATGGAATGGCTAAAACCATGGAATTCGTTTTGTGCAGGTATTGAATATGAGAGTCTGTAAAGAAACAGAAAGAGGTGCGTCATATGGCGGAAAAATGCTTTGAATATCGGGGTTTTATGCTGGATGTCTGCCGGCACTATATGCCGATCCGACATATCAAGCGTCTTCTGGATGCTGCTCAGATCTGCGGGATGAACCGGATGCACTGGCATCTGACGGATGACCAGGGATGGCGGATTCAGATCAAAAAGTATCCGTATCTGACCGGTGTTGGCTCGCATCGCGGACAGTCCTATTTCGGTGTTTTTTCCGGGAACGAAAACAATGACGGCTTCTATACACAGAAAGAAATCCGTGAAATTGTTGCGTACGCCCATGAGCGCGGAATCGAGATCATTCCGGAAATCGAACTGCCCGGACACGCAGGGGCCATGCTGGCGGCGTATCCCGGGATGGGCTGCAGACGGACGGTATACGGCCGAGAGGGTACACAGGTGGTTGACTGGCCGTACCGCTACCGGGTAGAGGTATCGGTGGGCATTTATCCGGATCTTCTCTGCGCAGGAAAAGATCAGGCAATTCAGTTTGTCCGGGATATTCTGGATGAGGTGACGGAACTGTTCCCGTATGAGATGGTGCACATCGGCGGAGATGAGGCGATGAAGCTGCGGTGGCGCCGGTGCCCGGACTGTCAGGCCAGAATGCATGAGCTGGGGCTTGAAACCGAGGAAGAGCTTCAGCGCTGGATGGTTCTTGAGGTCGGGAAGTATCTGGCCTCCAAAGGAAAGAAGACGGTTGTCTGGTGCGATGTACTGGCGGGCGGCCCGCTTCCGGATTACTTTGTGGTACAGCAGTGGATGGGCGAATCGGAAGCGACCCGCGCGCATCTGGCAGCCGGCGGAACGGTCATCTGTTCCGATACGCAGTGCTACTATCTGGACTATCCGTACGGGGTAACCGATCTCCATGACATCTGGCAGTACCCGCAAATTCCGTCTTATGCGGAGGGGTATGAATCCGGAGTTCTGGGCATTGAATGTCCGCTCTGGACGGAATATGTGACGAATATTGACCGGGCGGCTTTTATGCTGTTCCCGCGGATGATTGGTGTCGGACTGAAGGCGATGGGTGAAGCGGATACGGAATGGGAACAGTTCCGCACAGCTGTCGCAGCCAGGCAGAAACAAATCGGGGAAATCGGACTGAAGGGTGCCCCGGAGGAATACTGGAAGATGACGCCGGAACAGAAAGCGGCAAACCGGCAGCTTCATGAGTCGCAGACAAGGACGCCGTCCATTATGCCGTATGTGAATTTTGAACAGACGCTGGTCCTCCTTGATCAGACGGAACAGCTGATGGAGCAGCTCGGAATTCCCAAGGAATTTGCAGAACGCGCAGGCGACCGTATTCTGACGAAACTGTATCATGGACATTTTGTAACGGAGGACGACGGCGCAGGCGAGCTGATTGAGCAGATGCTCATTGCGGTACGAAACCGGCGGGAGGGTGTCTGGAAAGAGTATCCCGAAGAGATCTGGATGGATACCATGAAATGCTTCGGAAGGTTTGTCAGTGAATACCGCGAATGCTATGGACATGACGGTTTTGACCGCGGATTCTGGACAACCCGTCAGATCAATGCAAAACTGTTCCGGATCGGGACGCTTGAGTATGAAACCGCAGTGGAAAAAGGCGAAAAAGTGATCCGGCTGCATATTCCATCTGACGCGGATCTCTCTGCAGACGCGCTTAACCAGTCCGTTGCAGCGGCAAAGGCGTTCTTTGAAACGTATTTGCCGGACTATGCCGGTGTGCAAATGCGCTGCGAGAGCTGGTTGATGTCCCCTGCACTGCGCGAAATGCTCCCGGAGAACGCACACATTGTTCATTTCCAGAATGCCTTTGAAATCGAAGCTGTGCATCCCCTGGACCGGAGTGCAGTGGTATGGGTGTTCCACCGGACACCGGTACAGGAGAAGGAAATGGATCCGGCAACGCTTCCGGAAAAGACGCTGCTTCAGAAACGGATGAAAGCGCTTCTCCTGGAGGGACGCGCGCCCGGTTCGGCAGATGCAAAACTGGTCCGTCCGTTTGCCTGAAACTATGGATAAAAAAGACGCCCTGCAGAGTATTCTGCGGGGCGTCCGGACTTTTTTCGGGGAAAATCACCAGACGGTGTCAGACTGAAGCGGGAGAAGGCCGGCGCCGATGATGCCGGCATCATTGCGCAGCCCGGCCAGGGCGACTGCGGGAACGGGACGCGGACTGCCGTGCTCATATCGGGGAATTTCCCGGCTGACTGCCTGAAGGAGAAAATCACCTGCTCTGGACAGGCCACCGCCCAGCAGAATCATTTCCGGGTCCAGCAGGTTGGCAAGGGAATCGATGGCTGCCGCCAGATAATGGGCAAAACGGTTGAATACGGTCCGGGCGGCAGGATCGCCGTCTCTGGCAGCGTCAATCACTGTTTTGGCGGTGAGCCGGGAAAGATCTCCTCCGGTCATGGTCAGCAGGGCGCTTTCCGGATGCTGTCCGCAGATCTGACGGGCCGTGCGGACCAGCGCGGTAGCGGAACAATACTGTTCCATGCAGCCGAAGCGGCCGCAGGCACAGGGAATCCCGTCAGCCACGAGCGTCATATGTCCGAATTCTCCTGCCTGTCCGGAAGCTCCGGAGAGAATGCGGCCTTTTTCAATGATTCCGCCGCCTACACCTGTTCCCAGAGTCAGCAGAATACAGCTGCTGACATTCCGGGCAGTACCAACGGTGTATTCGGCAAGCGCTGCCAGATTTGCATCGTTTTCAATTCGGACAGGCAACTGAAGCAGGGAGAGAAGATCCGCCTGAACGGGCTTTTTATACCATCCCAGATTGGTGCACTGGACCACGGTACCGGCTTTGGCATTGACTACGCCCGGAATGCCGATGCCGACGGCGGAAATTTCGGAGGGACGGAGAGCAGCGTCTGAGAGGAGCCCTGCAATCTCGCCGGCAATCTGCTCAAGTATTTTTTCGTACATCTGGCCGGATTGTGTGGGACTGGTCCTTGAGGCGATCAGTTCGCCCTTTTCTGTTACGAGTCCTGTGGCAATATTGGTTCCGCCCAGATCAACTCCGACTTGCAGCATGTCTGTTCCTCCTGATTTCTGCTTTGGGAATATGTCGCAGCGATCCATTCCGCGATCCGGAGAGGCAGATACGCTGCACAGACTCATTTTAGACAGGGAAAACAGGTTCGTCAAGCCGGAACGGATATTTGCCTGAGTAGATGCCGGCATTCGCGGTCACAAATCGGCCGGCTTTGTCCCTGTCAGGTTTTGGAAACATACAGATGATCTGAAAAACCGGTCAGGTTCCGCTAAGGAATCTGCCGGGAATGAACGAGAATGGAGATGAAGGCAATGAAATGTACTGAGTATTCTTTCCCATCCGCGACCGGAGTATGCACAATCAATGCGGAGAAATATTTTCCGGATGAGGGAAAGGCGGAAACGGTGCTGGTGATTCATCACGGCATGGCAGAACATCGGGGACGCTACACCCCGTTTATCGAATTCCTGACTGCCCATGGGATTGCGGTTTACATGCATGACATGGCCAGTCACGGACGGTCTCAGGGAGACGGTCCCACCGGATGGTTTGGGGAAAAAGACGGAGCCAGAAATCTGGTGGAGGATTTTCACCGGAACGTCCTGCGGGCCAGAGAGGAGAATCCGGACGCAAAGGTGATTGTGATGGGGCATTCCATGGGTTCCTTCATCTGCCGGCTGTATACAGCCGGTTACAGGGACGGCATCTGCGGAGCCATTTACATGGGAACAGGCGGTCCGAATCCGGCCGGCGGCGCAGGGAAAGTGGCAGCCTCCGCAATCGCTAAACTGAAAGGGAAGACGCATAAGAGTGAGACTCTGAACAAAATGGCCTTTGGCAGCTATAACAAGTTTTTTGAGGGGCGGACTCCGTTTGACTGGCTGACCCGGGATCATACCGTTGTGGAGCGGTATTTCGCCGATCCTCTGTGCGGGTATCTGTTTACCGTACAGGGAATGTATGATCTGATCGATGCCAACGGTACCTGCAACGGAAAGGAATGGTTTGAAAAAGTCCCCAAAGACCTGCCGATTCTCCTGATCAGCGGCGCGATGGATCCTGTCGGCGATTATTCGAAAGGAATCCGGGCGGTCGAAAACGGTCTCAGAGAGACCGGACACACGAATGTCACGGTGAAACTGTATGAGGATGCCCGGCACGAGATCCTGAATGAGCTGAACAAGGATGAGGTCATGGAAGACCTTCTTGGGTGGATCAGGGATACTGCAAAAATGCCGGGATGAATCAGTGTCAGAGGACAGGCACGGCAGGCAGAATGCCGGACTGAACGGAAAATGCCGGCCGTAAAGGGCCTGCCGGATCTGACCCGGCACTGCCTGAAATGAACAGGGGGAGGGAAAACAGATGGGAATTCTGGCTGCCTTTATGGTGCCGCATCCGCCGATGATTATCCCTGGTGTCGGACGCGGGCAGGAAAAGTGCATCCCGGAAACAATCCGGGCATACGAACAGGTGGGAGAGGCGATTTCAGCGCTTCAGCCGGAAACGATTGTACTGACAAGCCCGCATTCGGTGATGTATGCGGATTACTTTCATGTGTCACCGGGAAAAAATGCGCGGGGCAGCTTTGCACGTTTCGGAAATCCGGAGACCGCTTTTTCAGAAAACTATGATACGGAGCTGGTGAGGAAGATTGCCGGACTCGCGAAGGAGAGAAACCTGCCTGCCGGGGTGCTTGGGGAGCGCAGTCCGGAACTGGATCATGGCGTCCTGGTGCCGCTGTACTTCATCCGAAAATATCCCGGGAACGCCCGGATTGTCCGGATCGGCCTCTCCGGTCTTCCGCTTACGGAACACTATCGTCTGGGAATGGTGATTCGTGATGCGGCCGAGGCACTGAGGCGCAGAGTCGTCTTTGTGGCCAGCGGAGATCTCTCTCACAAACTCAGAGCAGAGGGACCGTACGGATTTGCACCGGAGGGACCGGAATACGATCGCAGAATTATGGATGTCTGCGGGAACGGACGGTTTCAGGAACTGTTTGACTTTGATGAGTCTTTTTTACGGAAAGCGGCCGAGTGCGGACACCGTTCATTTACGATCATGGCAGGTGCGCTGGACGGTGTTGCGGTGGAGGCATGTGCATTGTCTCATGAGGATGTGACCGGCGTCGGATATGGGATCTGTTCGTTTTATCCCGAAAAGAGGGACGCCGGCAGATGCTTTCTGGAGGAGGAACTGAAAAAAGAAGAACGGGAAAGAAAGCGGATAAGAGACCGGGAGGATGCCTATGTCCGCCTGGCCAGAGAAACCGTAGAAGAATATGTGCGGACTCACAGGGTGAGAAAACAGTATCCCGCGGAACTGGGCAGTTCGCGTGCCGGGGTATTTGTTTCCATTCATAAAAACGGACAGCTTCGGGGGTGCATCGGGACAATTGCACCGGTCCGGGGATGTATCGGGGAGGAAATCATCGCCAATGCCGTCAGTGCCTCCACCCGTGACCCGCGCTTTGAAGCGGTCCGTGAGGAAGAACTGAACGAACTGACGTATAAAGTCGATGTGCTGATGCCTCCGGAACGCATTTCCGGGCCGGAACAGCTGGATGTCCGCCGGTACGGCGTAATCGTATCAAGCGGCATGCGGCGCGGACTTCTCCTGCCGGATCTGGACGGGGTAGATACGGTGGAGGAGCAGATCCGGATTGCCAGGGAGAAAGGCGGAATCGGTCCCCGAGAGACAGTGATTCTTGAGCGGTTTGAGGTGATTCGCCATGATCCGGCAGCTTCGGACAGAGGGGGAGAGAGCTATGGCGGTCTGTGAGGTCTGTTTCAGGCGGTGCCGCCTTGAGGAGGGACAGACAGGTTTCTGCCGGGCTAGAGTCTGCCGGCAGGGAAAGGTGGTCTCTCTCTGGTACGGGCAGCTTTCCTCTCTCGCACTGGATCCGATTGAAAAAAAGCCGCTCAGGCGGTTTCATCCCGGCAGTCAGATCCTTTCAGTCGGAAGTCTTGGATGTAATCTCGCCTGTCCTTTCTGTCAGAACCATTCGATTGCAAAGCCGGTGGAGGGAGAGCGGTTTGAGGTCCGGACGGAGCAGGTTACGCCGGAGCAGCTGGTAAAGACGGCTCTTGTCCTGCGAAATCAGGGAAATATCGGCGTGGCCTTTACCTATAATGAACCCCTGGTTGGATTTGAATTTGTCCGGGACTGTGCCAGGCTGGTGCAGGAAAACGGGATGGTCAGCGTTCTGGTGACCAACGGAACGGCAGCATTTCAGGTGCTGGATGAAATTGCACCGTATATTGATGCCATGAACATCGACCTGAAAGGGTTTACGGATGCCTACTATGAACAGGTGCTAGGGGGTTCCCGGCAGATGGTAATGGAGTTTATCCGGGAAGCGGTCCGAATCTGTCATGTGGAACTGACAACGCTGATCGTTCCGGGATACAATGATTCACCGCAGGAGATGGAGGAGCTCTCCTCCTGGGTATCTGCGCTGCCGAACGTATCCGGGGGCAGGTCAGGGCAGGATATTCCTCTCCACGTTTCCCGGTTCTTTCCGCGTTACCGCTTTGCGTCCAGACAGCCGACCGCCGTGGAAACCGTCTATATGCTGGCGGAAACCGCAAGGCGGCACCTGCAGTATGTCTATACCGGGAATTGCTGATTACATGTCGGGAAAAATCATTCTGTGCAGATTTTTTTCGTTGACTTCATCAGACTAAAGTGATATCATACTACTGCTCAAACGAGCAGAAACAGATCACGGCCGTTTTGTGGCTGTCAGGAGGATAACAAATGAAGAAAATCGTTGCATTATTACTGGCTGTATTACTTGTAGGCATTTGCTGTGCTGCTTCTGCAGACAAACTGGCTGAGATCAAGGAAAAGGGAAAACTGATTGTCGGCGCAAATATCACGTTCCCGCCGTATGAGTTTTACTGGACGAATCCGGAAAACGGAAACGAGGAAATTGCAGGATTTGACATGATGCTGGCCCGCGGAATTGCCGAGGAACTGGGTGTTGAGTGTGTAATCGCCGATCAGGCATTTTCCGGACTGATTACTGCACTGAGCGTAGGCGAAATGGACTGCATCATTTCCGGTATGGCCATTAAGCCGGAGCGGCTTGAGGTTGTCGATTTTTCCGATCCCTATTTTGCAGGTGAGCAGATCCTGCTGGTCCGCAAGGATGACTTCGACAAGTACAAGACCGTTGCGGATATGAAGGGAAAGAAGATTGGTGCTCAGACGGGTTCCCTGCAGGCTGGAATTCTCGAAGAGCAGTTTAAAGAGTCTGAAGAGTACATCATTGAAAGTCCGGCAGTTCTCGCCCTGGATCTGGTTCAGGGAAACATCGACGGATGGCTGATCACGGACCTTGTTGCCAAGCAGTATATGGTTGCTTATCCGGATACCATGCAGATTTCCGAAGTACCGGTTGACTATGACAGCACGGCCGGCATCGGTGTTGCCGTTCAGAAGGGTGACAATGCATCCCTGCTTGAGGTTATTAACGCTTATATCGCAAAAGTGAAAGCGGACGGAACTTTTGACAGCTGGGTCAATACCTCTGTTGAACAGTCTGCTTCACTGCTTCAGAAAGCAGAATAATCCATCACGTGAACCAGTCTGGCTGAAGCTCCGTCGCACAGGCGGAACTTCAGCTTTTTCCATAAAGGAGGGATTTTATGCTCAGCTTCGCCAAGATCTGGGAGATCTTTACGACGAAGTTCCCGGTTTTTATGCAGGGCGTCGGTGTGACCCTGGAACTGGCCATTTTTACGGTTCTGCTGGGTTCACTTCTGGGACTGATTGTTGCTGTTCTCCGCAGAATTCACTTTCTGCCGGTGCGTATTGTCATGAATATGTACGTGGCGTTTATCCGCGGAACGCCCCTTCTGGTGCAGGTCCTCATGATTGTTTACGGTCTCCCTCAGCTTGGGCTGAGGCTTCCCCGAATGACGCTGTGCATTATCGCTCTGGTGATCAATTCAGGCGCGTATATGGCTGAACTGATCCGTGCCGGTCTTCAGTCGGTGGATATCGGTCAGTCGGAAGCGGCAGATTCTCTTGGAATGTCTTCCACCCAGAAAATGCTTTATATCATTCTTCCGCAGGCGGTGAAGGTAACCCTTCCAGCCGTTGGAAATGAGTTTATCGCTATCATCAAGGAATCTTCGGTACTTTATGCGGTTGGTGTGTATGAACTGACCTATCAGGCGAACAAGCTGGCATCGGTAAACTACCGCTATCTGGAAACGCTGATTGTGGCAGCCCTGATCTATTTTGTTCTGACCTATGCCATGAGCAAACTGCTTGCTCTGATTGAGGGGAGGATGCGCCGCAGTGAACGAGCCATTGACTAAAAAAACGGTGGATTCCGGATCGCAGACGGAAATCCTGATGGAACTGAGAGATCTGAAGAAAAACTTTGGAAAACTGGAAGTGCTGCGCGGAATCAATCTGAATGTGCACAGAGGAGATGTGCTGGTGCTGATCGGTCCCAGCGGCAGCGGAAAGTCGACGCTGCTACGCTCGGTAAATCTCCTGGAAGCACCGACGTCGGGACAGGTCATTTTTGAAGGAAAGGACCTGACGAAGGCCGGAAAGAATGAACTCTGTCAGATGCGTCAGCGCATGGGAATGGTTTTCCAGCAGTTCAACCTCTTTCCTCATCTGAAGGTGGGGGATAACATTACGATCAGCATGCGGAAAGTACGCGGACTGGATGCGGCAACGGCCGAGAAGAAGGCCAAGGATTTGCTGGGCAGAGTCGGACTGCTGGACAAATGGGATGAATACCCGGCCAGACTCTCCGGCGGCCAGAAACAGCGCGTGGCAATTGTACGGGCACTGGCCATGGATCCGGATGTGATGCTGTTTGATGAGCCGACGAGTGCTCTGGATCCGGAAATGGTTGGCGAAGTGCTGGATGTCATGAAGCGCCTGGCAGCAGACGGGATGACCATGATGGTAGTGACACATGAGATGCGGTTTGCCCGGCAGGTGGCAGACTATGTTCTCTTCATTGATGAAGGACAGATCGTTGAAGCTGACCGGCCGGACCGGATTTTTGATGCACCGCAGCAGAAACGGACGAGGGATTTCCTCGAAAAGGTGCTGTAAAAAACAGGAGGCAAGGATGCTGGATACACCGATTAAAACGCTTGAGGCTTATGTAAATCAGCCAAGCGGTACATCCGATCGTGAAGATGTACAGAAATTTGCGGAAATGGCAGCGGAGGATTTCCGC
>CACXHF010000488.1 GCA_902767305.1 uncultured Eubacteriales bacterium | reverse complement strand
CAGGTCCGTGGTCAGTAGTGTTTTTCCGCCTGCTGAGCAGGCATGAATATAAGTACAGGATCCATCCTGGAGGAGGTTATTTATGAGTCGGGATTATGATAAGATTGCTCTTGGTATGGTGGAAACCAAAGGACTCGTTGGTTCCGTGGAGGCAGCCGATGCCATGGTAAAAGCTGCCAATGTTACTCTGATCGGCAAGGTCCATGTCGGCGGCGGACTGGTTACCGTCATGGTACGC
The DNA here is from genome assembly GCA_902767305.1 of uncultured Eubacteriales bacterium. GTDB lineage: Bacteria > Bacillota > Clostridia > Christensenellales > Aristaeellaceae > Ventricola. Next base: position 4,504 of record CACXHF010000488.1, on the reverse strand, counting down.
GGTGACGTCGGTGCCGTAAAGGCCGCCACTGATGCCGGTGCTGCAGCTGCTCAGCGTGTAGGTGAGCTGGTATCCGTACACGTCATTCCCCGTCCGCATCCTGAAGTGGAAGGCATTCTGCCCCACCTGGATGTGTAAATCAAATCATTCATCAGTACAGGAGGTTTACTATGAATCAGGAAAGAATTGCTCTTGGCATGATTGAAACCCGTGGCCTGATTGGCTCTATCGAAGCGGCGGACGCCATGGTTAAAGCAGCGGACGTCACCCTCATCGGCAAGGTTCATGTCGGCGGCGGACTGGTCACCGTCATGGTACGCGGTGAAGTCGGCGCCGTTAAAGCGGCTGTAGACGCCGGTGCCGCAGCCGCTGAACGGGTCGGTAATCTCATTTCCCAGCATGTCATTCCGCGTCCTCACAACGAAGTTGAGGGCATCCTGCCCCATATCGAGAATAACTGAAAACCAGATCCGCTGCCTGATCAGGCATGCATGCCGCTGTCGCCGTGATGCCTGATCAAAGAAGCGTCTCTCCGGCATCACATCTGTTCCGGATACCGGAGAAAGATAGAGATCTAAGACCGTCTGTCCGTTCTGAAAGGAGGAGATCCTCATTCGATACATTACAGAGCTTGAACTGCGGGATCTGTTTGCCGGCGGTGTGCCTGAACAGTATCAGATTCCTGCCGGCTGCAAGCTGACGCCTGCTGCCAGGCAGTATCTGATGGATCTTCGCCTGTACAGACATCCATCTGTCCGGTCTTCCGTTCCTGTCTCAGTCAAGGGACGAAAGCCTGAGCACATGACCAATCTGAATGCGCATGAAATGGTCTGTAAAAACCATCCACGGATTCATTTCCGGGGAAAACTGGATACGCTGGAAAGCGAAATCCTTGTTGTGCAGACCTCCTGCTCCGAAGAATGGCGTCCCCCTCTGGCAGATGCACTGCAGCTGACACGGTCTGTTCTTGCAGCAGAGGTGCGGGAAATTCCGCTGGGTCCATGGTCGCTGCAGGGGATGAGTCCGGAGGAAGTGCATCGCTGTTCGCATCATCCGGAGGAATTCGGGTTTCCCGGGCATATTCTTCCGGCACCGGAGCATGGATTGCTTGCTGCCCAGCTGAATCGTCTTCGGGCGATTACGCGCGAAACTGAACTTGCTGCCGTTCAGGCATTCTGGGACGGGCAGAAAATCACCCGCGAAGATCTGGTTATGGCTCTTAACCGCCTGTCCAGCTATTTCTATGTGCTTCAGCTGCGTGCGGCACGCCGCTGATCAGGAGGTATTCATTTATGGACTCCATTGAAGCCATTGTGCGTGAGGTACTCTCCCGCCTGAAAAGCGAAGTCGGAGCATGCTCTGACAAGCCCATTCCGGCTGAAATGTCTGCCAGACATGTACATCTCAGCGCGGAAGACCTGAAAACCCTGTTTGGACTGGATCAGCTGAAGAGCGTCCGGCCAATCTCGCAGCCCGGCCAGTTTCTTTCAGAATGCCGTGTCCGTCTGATCGGTCCGAAAGGAATTCTCGATAACGTCGCAGTTCTTGGACCAACCCGCGGCCAGACACAGGTCGAGATCTCTGCGACCGATGCACGTACCCTTGGAATTTCCGCACCTGTACGCCTTTCGGGTGAGCTCCAGGATGCCGCCTGCATTACGCTGCAGGCTGGAAATACGGTCATTACCCGCAATGCCGCCATTATCGCCAGACGTCATCTGCATATGACCCCTGCAGATGCTTCTGCCTTCGGTGTCAGACACGGTCAGTCAGTCTGCGTTCGGGTGATGGGCAGTCGTCCTCTCATTCTGGAAGATGTCCCGGTACGCGTGAGCGAACAGTCCGCCCTTGCCCTTCACATCGACACGGATGAAGCGAATGCAGCGGGTGTCGGAAAAGACTGTACCTGCCGGATCATGTCGATCGGTATTTCGGCTGTCCCCTCGAATCCGGTTGCTGATTCCCCCGTCAGTCCTGCCGCTTCTCCCTGTGAACTGTCCGGCAGACTGATCACGGATCAGGACATCCGAAAACTCAGATCCAGTGGATGCACCAGTCTCCATGTTTCCCGCAATCAGATTATCACCCCTCTGGCCAGGGATACCGCAAGGGATTTCGGCATTACACTCATATACGGAGGTTGAACCGATGTTCATAGCAAAAGTGGTTGGAAATCTGTGGGCTACCCGCAAAGAGGATTCTCTCATTGGACGTAAGCTGATGATCGTAGAACCCTCCAGACTGGATGGCACGCCTACCGGTGATCAGCTGGTAGCCGTAGATACCATTGACGCAGGCATCGGCGAGATGGTTCTCGTGGCACAGGGCTCATCCGCGCGGAAAGCTGTCGGTCAGCAGGATTCGCCCGTAGATGCGGCAATCGTTGCCATCATTGATATTCATGAGGTACAGGGAAAATGAATGATCTGGATCTGCTTCGCAGCGGCGGCGTTGTCGGCGGCGGCGGGGCCGGCTTTCCCCTCTGGAAAAAGCTGTCTGCTCCGGCTGAATATCTGCTGATCAACGGTGCTGAGTGTGAACCTCTTCTCAAAAGTGACCAGTATCTGATGCAGCGCTATCCCTCTGAACTTCTGAAGGCAGCTTCCCGTCTGGCTTCCATCATCCATGCATCCGAGGCCATCATCTGCCTCAAGGATCATTACATTCCACAGATTCACGCACTTACGGAAGCCCTTCAGACGCTTTCTCTGACCCCCTCGGTTCGGCTTCATCTTCTGCCTACCGTCTACCCCATTGGGGATGAACAGGCCCTTTTACACAGCGCAACCGGACGGACGGTTCCCCCCGGTGCACTTCCCGGCTCGGTTGGCTGTACCATCGTCAGTGTCTCGACCGCGCTGAATGCACTTCGTGCACTTGAGGGGAAACCTGTTACCCGTCGGTTTGTAACCGTTGCCGGTGAGGTCAAACACCCGGGCGTGTACTGTGTCCCGATCGGCTTTCCCGTCCGTCTCCTCCTGGAGCAGGCAGGCGGACCCGTTATTCAGGACTATCGTCTGATTCTTGGCGGGCCCATGATGGGACCTCTTGCCTCCCCTGATGCGGAAAACGTCGTTACCAGAACACTCGGCGGTGTCCTGGTTCTCCCCGCATCCCATACCCTTGTCCGCCATGCCGAACTCCCTATGGAACAGGCACGGACCCGTGCAAAATCCGTCTGTATTCAATGCCGTACCTGCACGGATCTCTGCCCGCGTCATCTGCTCGGGCACCCCATCTATCCACATCTGACCATGCGGGCTTTTGCATCAGGAAACCGTCTGGAAGCATCCGCCATGCTTTGTATGGAATGCGGGATCTGCGAACTGTACGCATGCCCCATGGGTCTCAATCCGCGGCGCGTCCAGCAGCAGCAGAAAGCTGCCCTGCGCAGCGCCGGCGAAAAGCCCGTCTTTCAGCTGAAGGATCCGCCTGCACTGGCTGAATACCTTCAGGCACCCTCCGGCCGTGTTCTGGCACGGATTCAGGCTGCCTGCTATGATATTCCTGTTCCGGATACTGCCACTGAAGTCAGTGCTCCTCTTGTCTGCATTCCCCTGAAACAGCATATCGGCGTACCAGCTTCCCCATGTGTTGCAGCAGGTGACCGGGTACAGCGTGGCGATACAATCGGCCGCATGGCAGATGGTGCACTGGGAGCTGATGTCCATGCCAGTATCTGCGGAACCGTTGTAAAAATCGAAAACGGAATCGTTGTCATTTGCGCCCAGCCCTGACAACCTTCCCGCCAAACTCCATCCAGGAAAGGAATAAGCTCATGATTTCTTTGGGTCTGCTGGAAACCAACAGCATCGCTCGCGGCGTCATTGCAGGAGATGCAATGCTGAAAGCCGCAGAGGTTACGCTGCTCAAGGCAGGTGCAGTCTGCCCCGGCAAGTATACGGTCGTCATCTGCGGCGAAGTTGCTGCAGTCTCTGCCTCCATGGATGCCGGCAGGTATTACGCCGGAGAATATCTGGTAGACGATCTGACTATCGCAAGTCTGGATTCCCAGGTCATCCAGGCTATTTCCGGAGGGAATCCGCCGTCCCGTCTGAATGCCATGGGCGTCATGGAATTCTATACAATCTCTGCTGCCGTGGTCGCAGCAGATCTGGCAGCAAAAGCTGCAGACGTCCATTTGATGGAAGTACGCCTTGGTCTTGGCATTGGAGGCAAATCTTATGTAACACTTTGCGGAGAAGTCGCGGCTGTACAGGCAGCGATCGACGCAGGCACTGTTCCATCCAAAAAGAACGGAACCCTCGTTTCTACCTGTGTCATTCCGTCTCCCCGACATGAAATTTTTGAATCCATGCTTTGAGAGAACACACTCCCCGTCCGGGCAATTGTTCCCAGATCACAAAAAAGACAGTAATCTGCATTGCAGATTACTGTCTTTTTTGTGAGAATGAGCTTCCTCTGCAGCGGCTGGTTAACGAACTGCCGCACTGCAGAGGAGAAAGAAAATCATATCCTTCAACGTTTTTTGCAAAGGAAATCT
>CACXHF010000487.1 GCA_902767305.1 uncultured Eubacteriales bacterium | reverse complement strand
TACATTGAAATACTGAACATCAGCGGGCAGGCCGTAAACCTTAAGGGTTACGGCCTGTCTGATAACATCAAGAAACCGCGCAAATGGGTCTTTCCTGACCTCACCATTCAAAACAACGGCTACCTGGTCATCTACTGCGATAAGACACAGAAAAGTAAAAAGGGCGAATATACCTTTACTACCTTCGGTTTAAAGCAGTCCGGCGAAACCGTAGCTCTCTCAACACCGGATGGAACGATTCTGGACCGGGTAGTCGTTCCACAGCTTTATGACGACACCTCCTACGGACGTACGCTCGGTCAGGGCGGGCTGTTCTATTACAGTTCTCCAACACCCGGCGAAGCTAATGGAAACGGCTTTATCGGCTATACAGAAGCACCCACCTTTCTGACCTCCGGCGGCATTTTTCCGCGCCCGATCGAAGGGGCTGATGGTGTGACCATCAGTGTCCCGAACAAGACTGTTGTTCGCTACACAACAGACGGAACGGATCCGACCATTTATTCAGATAAGTATACCGGACCAATTTCCATCGAGAAAAACACGGTAGTCCGTGCCCGTGCGTTCCGCGACGGGCTTGAACCCTCCCAGGTTATTTCTTCCACCTATCTTATCTCCGTCTACCACACCATGCCGGTTGTCTGTCTTACCACGGATCCCGACCATCTGTTCAATGAAGAGAACGGAATGTTCGCAGACGGTCCCGATATAGACCGGGAAAACACCGATCCGCCGTGGAAAAAGGCCACTTACTGGCAGAAAAACTGGTTCGGCGGCTGGCTTGAATATTACGACGAAACCGGAAAACAATGTGTCACTCAGGGAATGACCTTCCGCGTAATGGGACAATATTCCCTTGACATGCCTCAGAAGAGTCTGTATATCAAGGCCGACAGCCAGTATGGAAAAGATCGGTTTGATTATGCGTTCTTTGACGACAGGCCCTTCACCAGCTATGCCGGCATTGTTCTTCGAAACGGCGGTCAGGATGGTCTCTATACAAGGGTTATCGACGGCATGCAGTCACGACTGATTGACGAAACAGACAGTACCGTGGTCTGCCAGGCATGGAAGCCGGTCATTGTCTACATTAACGGTCAGTACTACGGCCATTACAATCTGCGCGAGCGGGCCGGTTACAGGATGATTGCACAGCATGAGGGATGGCTCAATCCGGATGACATCGACGTGCTGGAGTCCAACGGCACCAGCCACACACAGGTCAACCACGGTTCCAATGAAGATTATAAAAAACTGGTTGACTATGTGGGAAGCCATGATGTTGCCAGCGATCCGGAAGCCTACGCCTACGTCTGCTCACAGGTGGACGTGGACAATATGATCGACTATTTCATCTTTGAATCCTTCTTCGGCAACACAGACCCCGGCAACATCCGCTTCTACCGGAATGCCAAGAGCGGTGACGGCAAGTGGCGCTATCTGTTCTATGATTCCGACTGGGGCTTCTTCAACGTCACAGTCGGCAAGAACAAACTCTCCGGCGGCGTTTCCTATGTGCTCAACGAAAAAGGAATGGGCTCGCAGAAGATCAAGTCAAACATACTGATCCGAAATCTGATCCGGCATCCGGAAGTTCGTGAGAAATTCCTGAGAAGGTATGGAGAATTCTATCAGACAATCTTCACCACCGAGCACCTGACCCGCCTGTTTAATACCATGATTACTCAGATCAAGCCGGAGATGAACCTGCACATGCAGCGCTGGGCATCACTGGTCGACAAAAAGATCTCCTTTGACCAGCCAAAGAACGCCGACGGCGCCTACAACTACTGGGTCACTCGCTGCGAACGTATGCTGACCCGTATATTCCCGAGGCGCCCCTATTACATCTACAACGACATCCAGTCCTACTTCCATCTGACAGACAAGGAAATGCTGGATTATATGGGCCCGCGTCAGGGCAACGAATAAACCTACAGGAGGATGCACAGAATGCGCAGTATTATCAATGACGTGACGGTTACCGAGTGGTTTAACCAACAGATGGTTGCACTGACCCCATTAAAAATGGTTCTTGCCCTTGGAATCGGTTTCTTTGTTGGTCTCATTATCGCGCTTGTTTACCGCAAGGCTTTCCGCGGAGTTCTCTTTTCTCCGTCTTTTGCCACCACACTGGTCATGCTCTGTATGATCACCACACCGGTGGTTATGTGTATCAAGAGCAACATCGCCTTGTCCATGGGCATGGTCGGTGCCCTCTCCATCGTCCGTTTCCGTACTGCAGTCAAAGATCCGCTGGATACGGCATATATGTTCTGGTCACTGACCATGGGAATACTGCTGGGAGCCGAACTTTATATTATCGCGCTGGTTGTTGTGGCCGGCATCTCCATTGCCATGTTACTCCTGGCCTTTTTCCGTCTGCGCACGCCAAACACCTATCTGCTGGTCGTGCATTACGACGAGGATGCCGAAGACGATGTGATGAGCTTCGTCCGCCGCATCAAGGTGTCACGCCTGCGCAGCAAAGCCGTCACCCCTGGCGGAGTCGAACTGACCGTTGAGGTTCAGCTGAAGGAGCGCTTTGACATTGTCAACAAGATGCTGGATACCGAGGGCGTTCACAATGCCACGCTGATCGCCTGCCAGTCTGAAGCAGGGAACTGATCAATGCCAACTGTCCGTAAGATTCCACTTCGTCACGAGCTCAAGTTTCTGATCACACCGGCTGAGCTGAGTGTCCTGCGCTCCATCATCTCCCCTCTGCTGCGGCATGATCCGAACGGTGGCCCGACCAATGAATACGTAATCCGTTCATTGTACTTTGATACCATTAATAACGATGCACTGAATGAGAAAATCGCCGGCGTCGGCAACCGAAAAAAATACCGCATCCGCATCTACAATTTCAGTGATCATGTAATTAAACTGGAATGCAAAAGCAAGTACGGAGAACTGATTTCGAAACAGTCCGTCTCCATTCCCCGCGATCTGGCTGAACAGCTGATCGCCGGCGATCCGGAGGGACTGCAGCGTATGCGCCATCCCCTTTTCCATGACATGTTCAGGGAAATGCGTACACGCCTCCTGAAACCTGCTGTAATTGTCGACTATATCCGGGAAGCATATATCATGGATGCCGAAGAGGTTCGAATCACCTTTGACAAACAGATCCGGACCGGTCTTTACAGCACCGATCTTTTCAATCCGTCCATACCTACCTATCCTGTTTTCGACGACCCCGTTGAGGTTCTCGAGGTGAAATACGACGAGTTTCTCCCCTCTTACCTGCAGGCAACCCTGAGCAGTGTAACCACCGTCCGCAGCGCCGTCAGCAAGTATACCTGGTGTCGTCGGTATGAAAACAAAGAATTCTGAAAAAGCGCCTGCTTCAAACAGGCGCTTTCCTTAAGCCAGAGAGGTGATTTTTTATGATGATTTCCGGACGCCTTCTTCTGATTATCGATGACGGTCCGCTTTCGCCCCTTCCACAGGACACCCTGACCCCGGTCAGCGGCGATGAACAGGAATACCTTATCTCACTTCTGGAAAAGCTCAAAGTCTCTCAGGATACCGCACAGGCAAAATTCATTCCGTCCCTGGGTTCTGAAGGCAATTATGGACTGGATGATCCGGCCAGTGTCAGCGATGATGAACTGCTTTCAAGCATGCAGGCTTATTTTCTCGGCTGCATGCGCACCAAAGACATTGCACTCTCTACCTGCGATGTCCTGTTCATTCATGCACGGGAGGAAATGTCCGATCTTCTGGCCGTCCTCCTTCTCCCTTACCGCGTAGCTCCCGCCCATAATTTTCTGAAAGACAACGACGGAACACGTGCAGAGGTCATCGGCACCTACCATCTGCCGCCCAACGGATCCAGTGTTCCCGGCATGATTCTGCGGAAATCCGATTCCCTCTGTTTCATTCATGACATGCAGGTCACGATCAACGGGGAAAAAAAGCGTCTTTTCCGTGATCTTCTGTATACGTTTGAGGAAAAAAAGACTGTCAAGGAAGTCGTAAAAGCTGTGGAGAATACAGTACGCGAACTGACTCCGAATCTTCCGCCCAGAGAACAGGCCACACTGGTCAAGCAGGCCCTCAACACAAGTATTGAGGAATCCGGTTCCATTGATATCAGCCGCATTGGCGAGACGCTTTTCCCGGACGCTCCCCAACAGATAGAAGTTTTCACTCAGCAGATCAGCGATGTAGGCGTACAGGAAATTACACCTGTCCCAAAACCGAAGTCTCTCACTTCTCTGGAAAAGATGCGGGTCACCACGGATAACGGAATCTCCATCTCCCTGCCGCTGCTCATCGCACAGGATCCGGAGGCTTTTGAAATCGAAGATCATGAGGACGGCACTCATACGATTATTCTGCGTCATATCGGAAAAATACAAACCAGATAAACACAGAACCCGGCAGCTTCAACGCTGTCCGGGTTCTGTGTTTCTTTGTTTTTATGCTGATGCAATAAGGAAGAAACGTTTTCAGGGAAGTTCTTCCTGACTGATACGCATCCGGGCAGCCAGAAGCTTGGCCAGAAAATAGACCAGTGCACGCTCCTCTTCCTGCCAGATCCGTTTTACCCGAGCCTCTGCGCACATCAGATAGCCAAACTGTTTCATATCCATTTCTACTCTGACGAGCAGAACTGTCTCAAATTCATGCCGAACCAGCATTTCATATAAGGAAGGACAGATAGTTTTTATTTCCTCCGGACGATTGGTCGAGAAGAAATCATCATATAAAAATGAACCCAGTCCCTCTACAGTATCTGAAAACGCCGGATTACGCACCGCACTGATGTGCCCGTCCGGATGTATCACATAAAGATCAGAGATATTGAGCTGCTCCATCAGAAACGGCAGTACCGTACTAAGCTGATTGGCTACATTCGGCACAAGCTCTACCTGGCGGACCATGCTCTGCATACACAAACACATACCCGTTTTGGCGAGGCGCTTTATCTCAATATTCTTATGCTTTTCTTCCACATAAATGATATAGCAGTTCCGACCTTTGGTTTTCCCACGGTAGAGAGTTTTATCAATGGTATCAAACAGTGTATCAAAATCATTCGCATCATCCGGAAAAGTCGCACATCCAACCGTTGCAGTGATGAACGGATCACTGTTCTCAAGGGCAATATTGCGTCTTAAAACACGTCCCTCAGCGTACATTCCGGCCATTAATTGCTTTTTTTCCGCATAAGTGCGTTCCACCAGATCAACAAACAGGAACTCATCCCCGCCATATCGGCCGACCACTCCATGACTGCCTATATAATCCTTCAGAGACTGTGCCACATCAGAGAGAACCTTATCCCCTGCATGATGCCCATAGGTATCATTAACATACTTGAAATTGTCCAGATCCACGATTGCAAACGTGAAGGGAGTTCCCTCCTGAATCAGCTCACGTGTAAAGTCCATTATGAATCCTCTTGAAACGACTCCAGTCAGAGGATCCAGAAGCTGCCGGATTCCATATTCACTGATTTTGTTCAGAAAATAAGGATATTTCTGCAGTTCTTCTTCTGAATACATACGAAACCCTCTCCGATTCTCTCCCTGTCTAGTCCTATCCGGAAGCCTGTCAGTCTGATCTCCCCGCCTCAGATACACAGATCAACCTGAACCAATCTATGTGCATTCAGTATACACTTCTCCACACTTTTTTTCAAGCAGTACAGACAGCCATATTGCCATAGAACAGCATAATACCCGGAAATGACTGATCAGCTGCGAAGTGAAACAGGTACAAACTCCCCTGATGGGCTCAGTTCGACAACAGATTCAAACCCACAGGAACGAAGGAGTTCCTCCGCTTCCTCAAAATAAAAGGTTACATGCGATATACTGTGGGCATCAGAAGAAAGAATCACCTTTCCGCCTCTGTCCCGGATATGCCGCAGCCAGAACATCTCCGGATAAGGTACGGAACGCCAGCCCCTGGACATTGCGCCTGTGTTGACCTCAATCACCTTACCGGCGTCAAGAAGGGCATCCAGTGCATATAGGGCAGCCTTTCTGTATCGAGTACTTTCGGGATTAAACAGTTCAAGATGCTCATTGAACTTCAGAAGAAGATCAAAATGTCCACAGATCCGGACATGAGGGTCAGCTGCTACTTTCAGCAGTTCTTGAAAATAACACTCTGCAGCCTTATCCGCATCCCCATCGAAATAATAGCGGATCGTCTCATCCAGTTCTTCCGGTGTATTATCGACGCTGGGCGGGATCTCCCAGACCGGCAGATAATGTACTGAACCGATAACATAGTCAAATAAGCTGAGATCTACCCCGGTACTGAGTACATCCCATTCAATTCCGCAAAGCACCCGGAAACCCGGATACAGTTCCCGTCGGAGTCCGTCCAGTTCCTGAAGGTATCCGGAAAGCTGTTCCGATCCGATTGTCCAGTCGCTCGGGAACGGCATCGGGCTGTGTACACTGATCCCGCCTGAGGCAAGCCCTTCCCGCCGGCAGGCATCGAGCATCTCCCGGCAGCTGTTTCGCCCGTCATCCCAGAGCGAATGCATATGCAGGTTCTGTCCTGTTTTCACCGCATTTTCTCCTGCTTCACTTTGTGATCAATGACATGCCGGCCGGCCATCTCATGCCTGATATCCTCAAGTGTGATTCCCTCCTGGATCATCAGAACCATCACATGATACATCAGATCACTGATCTCATAGATTGTATTGGCACGATCATGATCCTTGGCAGAAATGATCACCTCAGTGCTTTCTTCCCCGATCTTCTTCAGAATCTTATCCAGCCCCTTGCTGAACAGATAGGAAGTATAGGAGCCTTCTGCAGGATTCTCCTTCCGTCCTCTGAGCATCTCCATGAGTGCCTCGTACTGAAAAGCCGGCGGCTCCTCACCGGAATATACCGGTGCGGTAAAGCAGGAATCCGTCCCGAGATGACAGGCAGGTCCCTCCTTGCGTACCTCCACTACCAGTGCATCGCGGTCGCAATCCGCTGTGATGGAAACGATATGCTGATAATTTCCACTGGTTTCCCCTTTCAGCCACAACTTCTGTCTGCTCCGGGAATAAAAACAGGTCAGTCCCTTTTCCATGGAAATCGTGAGGCTTTCCCGGTTCATATATGCCAGTGTCAGTACATCCCGGGTTTCCGTATCAATGACTATGGCCGGAATCAGACCCTGTGCATCAAATTTGAGTTCATTTACATCAATCATCTTTATACCCTCCTGACAAGGATTCCTGCCTCAGACAGTTCTGCTTTAAGATCATGGATGCTGACCTCGCCGAAATGGAAAATAGACGCGGCAAGTCCTGCATCTACTTTCGGGACCGACTGAAACAGCGTGACAAAATCCTTTATTCCACCGGCACCGCCGGAGGCAATAACCGGAACCTCTGCAAAATCACAGACTGCACTCAACATGGGAAGATCAAACCCTTTTCGGACTCCGTCGGTATCAATGGAGTTGAGCACAATTTCACCGGCTCCCTCGCCGATTCCGCGCCGAATCCACTCAAGCGCATCCAGGCCTGTGTCGATCCGCCCGCCGTTTCGAAACACGTGGTAAAGGCCATTCACCCGCGCACAGTCTACACTGAGTACCACACACTGACTGCCATATTTCCGTGCTGCTTCACGGATAATTCCGGGATGGGTAATCGCTCCGGAATTGACACTGACCTTGTCAGCACCACTCATGAG
>CACXHF010000486.1 GCA_902767305.1 uncultured Eubacteriales bacterium | reverse complement strand
CACCAACTGGTACCGTTCGCAGAGCTATTACGACCAGGGCGGCTGGCGTGCCACCTGGCGGGGGGAGGGCGGCGGCGTGCTGCTCAATCAGAACCCGCACAATCTGGATATGTGGCAGTGGATTGTGGGCATGCCCTGCCGGGTCAGGTCACAGGTGTATTATGGCCGTCACCGCCGGATCGAAGTGGAGGATGACGTGATTGCCATGGCAGAGTTCCCGGACGGCGGTATCGGCACGTATATTACGACGGTCATCGACGCACCGGGAACCAACCGGCTGGAGATTGACGGAACCAAAGGCCGTCTGGTGGTAGAGAATGGAAAGATCTGCCTCGATCAGCTGGAAATGGAAGAGCCGGAATTCAATGCGTCCTGGACCAGAGGACTGGGGAAACCCAAAGTTCAGACGATTGAAATTCCGACAGAAGGGGAATATACCTCTCACTGCGGCATCATGGAAAACTTCTGTCAGTCCATACTGACCGGGACGCCGCTGTATGCCAACGGTCTTGAGGGAATCAACGGCCTTGAGATCTCCAATGCCATTCATCTCTCCGACTGGACAGGCGGCGGCTGGGTAAATGTGCCGGTGGATGAGGAAAAGTTCTGCGCGCTGCTCAGGGAAAAATGCGGAGGCATGCTGCCTGAGTAAGCCGGAAAGGACAGACGGGCACCGGAGTGTGCCCGGGGCGCCCACTGTCAGGTGTGCCTGAACTGAACAGGCTTCCGGTGGAAGCCGGTATCCAGTCGATGAACGTTAGGAGGCGACTCAGATGAGCTCTCTTTCGAAAAAGGGAAAGGGGCAGGTGATCAACAGACCCCGCCTTTCCCTGATTACCCGGATTCGCCGGGATATTCATATGAACTGGCAGCTGTATCTCCTGTTTCTGCCGGTACTTGCCTATTTTATCATCTTCAAATACGCGCCCATGGCCGGCCTGGTCATCTCCTTTGAGGATTACAAGGCTGCCAAGGGGATCTTCGGCAGCCGATGGGTAGGCATGAAGCATTTTGTTAACTTTTTCAATGACCCTTTCCTGCCGCGGATTCTGCGCAATACCTTCACCATTGCGCTCTCTACGCTGATTTTCTCCTTCCCTTCGGCCATCGTGCTGGCGCTTCTGATCAATGAGCTGCGTTCAAGGCAGATGAGCCGTCTGGTGCAGACGATCAGTTACATTCCGCACTTTATCTCGGTGGTGGTAGTCTGCGGGATCATCCGTGACCTGGTAAGCCGCACGGGCGGCGTGACCATGCTGCTGCACGGGCTGTTCGGCATGGAGGTCACGAACATGCTTTATGAGCCTGACTTTTTCGTTCCGATCTATATCGTTTCGGACATCTGGTCCAACATTGGATGGAATTCCATCGTGTATCTTTCCGCACTGACGGCCATTGACCAGGAACTGTACGAGGCAGCCCGGGTGGACGGCGCCAACAAATGGCATCAGATCATTCATATCACCATTCCCTGCCTGATTCCTACTATTGTGATCATGTTCATCCTCAAGGTAGGCAAGATGTTCGATGTGGGCTATGAGAAGATCATGCTGCTTTATACGCCGCTGACCTATGAACGGGCGGATGTCATCAACACGTATGTGTACCGCCGCGGTTTTGCTGAAAACGTCAACTTCAGCTATTCCACAGCCGTCGGGTTCTTCAACTCTGTGGTGTGCTTCGTCCTGGTGTTTTTCACCAATAAGATTACCCGCCGTCTGGGCGGAAACAGCCTGTGGTGAGAGGAGGGGAAACAGATGTCATCTCTGCGAAAGCACCGGGAGCGGAAACTGATCCGTCTCCCCCTGGGTGAGCGCATTTTCTACGTTGCCGATACACTGCTGATGATTTTTCTGTGCGTGCTGATCCTGATCCCTCTGCTTCATGTTGTGGCAGGATCCTTCAGCGACGGCGCGTCTTATATGGCGCATTCCGGCCTGCTTCTCTGGCCGATCAAGCCCACCACAGCAGCCTATCAGTCGGTGATTGCCAATCAGAATATCTGGACCGGCTATCGCAACACGCTGTTTATCGTGATTGTCGGCACCATGCTGGATATGCTGTTTTCTCTGGTGGCAGCCTATGTCCTCTCCCGTAAATCGTACATGTTCAAAAAGCTCTTCAACCTGATGGTGGTGTTCAGCATGTACTTTTCCGGCGGCATGATTCCCTTCTTTCTGGTGGTCAAGGGGGTGGGGCTGTACAAGTCCATCTGGTCTCTGATTCTGCCCTCCCTGATCAATGTGTTCAATCTGGTGATTGTACGTACCGCCATGACCGGCGTGCCCGACAGCCTTGAGGAAAGTGCAGAGCTGGACGGTGCAGGCCATCTGACGATCCTGTTTCGCATCATCACACCTCTGGTTCTGCCTTCCGTAGCAGTCGTGGCGCTGTACTATGCCGTGTCGCACTGGAACAGCTGGTTCAATGCCATGCTGTTCATCAAGGACCGCAAGTACTATCCGCTGCAGCTGATCCTGCGCGAGATCCTGATCCTGTCGGATACGGATGAAGGCTTTATGATGAGTGAAACCATACAGTTTGCCACCATTGTGGTGGCCACCATCCCCATCCTGTGCGTCTACCCCTTTATTCAGAAGTATTTTGTCAAGGGCATTATGGTAGGCGCGGTCAAGGGATAAAAAGGAGGAAAAAGACATGCGGGTTCCTTATGATACCATGCGGAGCGAGTTCATTCGCGTACTGAACAAATACGGCATTACCGGGGAGCGTGCGGAACTGTCTGCCACCCTGTTTGCCGATGCCAGCCGGGACGGCATTTATACCCATGGACTGAACCGGTTTCCCAAATTTATCCGGAGCATTGAAAACGGTTCAGTGGACGTCACTGCGGAGGCGGAGATGGAACTCCGCCTGGGAATGCTGGAGCGGTGGAACGGCCGCCGTGGATGCGGCAATCTGAATGCATGGCGGTGCATGACGCGGGCGATCGAACTGGCCCATGAGCAGACCATCGGGGTGGTGGCACTCAGCAATACCAATCACTGGATGCGTCCAGGCAATTACGGTCTGATGGCGGTCAGGGAAAACTGCATCGGCATTCTGTGGACCAATACCGTGCCCAATATGCCGCCGTGGGGCGGACGGGACGCGCGGCTTGGCAACAATCCTGTGGTCTTTGCCGTGCCCAACGGCAAGGAGGCTCCGGTCCTGCTGGATGTGGCGGTGTCCATGTTCTCCTACGGCAAGCTGGAAAGCTATGCCCGGCAGAACAGGGAGCTGCCGGTTGACGGCGGCTTCAATGCCAACCAGGAAATTACGCGCAATGCGGCGGATATTCTGGAGACGCACCAGGTACTGCCTATCGGCTACTGGAAAGGGAGCGGCATTTCGCTGATGCTCGATCTGATTGCCTCCGCCCTGAGCGGCGGACGCACGTCCCGGCAGGTCGGTGAACTGCCTGCCGAAACGGAACTCAGTCAGGTGTTTATTGCCATTGATCTGAACCGTCTGCCTGACGGAGCGGAATTTGCGGAAAAGGTCCGGGATACGCTGAACGATATGCAGACCTCCACACCGGTGGATCCGGCACGTCCGGTCTATTATCCTGGGAAGAACATGATGAAGACCCGTGCGGAAAACATGGAAAAGGGGATTCCGGTGGAAGAGAGCGTATGGGAAGCGGTGCAGAAACTATGATGACAAAGTGGATCCCCGGTGCGGTATCTGCTACCTTTAAAAAGATGCCGCTCTCTGCGGATGAGGTCATCGGCCTTCTCAGCAGCTGCGGTCTCAAAGCGGTGGAATGGTCAGAAAATGTGCATGTACAGCCGGATGATCCGGATGGAGCTGCCCTGCTCAGGGAAAAGACGGAGAAGGCGGGACTGAGGGTGGCTGCCTATGGCTCCTATTTCCGTCTGGGTGAACATGAACAGCCGCTTCCGGCTTTTGCGCGCAGTCTGCGTTCAGCGAAAGCCCTCGGGGCGCCGCTGATCCGCGTCTGGGCCGGCACGCATGCATCTGCCGAGGTTGGGGAGGAAGAATTCGCGCGCCTCTCAGAGGAGGCGGCCCTGATTGCCGGGGCAGCTGCCTGTGAGCAGATCAAAGTCGCCTTTGAATGGCATAAGAACACGCTGACGGATACCAACCCGTCAGCCCTGCGCCTTCTGAACCGGGCAAATCATCCCAATCTGTATGCTCTGTGGCAGCCGACGGTCGCCCTGACGCCAAGAGAACGGATACAGGGCATAGCCATGCTGGGCAACAGACTGCTGAATGTTCATGTTTATTCCTGGCCGGATGGGAAGCGCGGTCCGCTCAATGCGGCGGAATGGCAGTATTATCTGGATGCGGCGGCAGATATCGGCGGTGAACACTGCGCGCTGCTGGAGTTTGTGATGGGGGATACGGTGGAGCAGTTCCGGGCTGACGCCGGAGTCCTTCTGGATCTTTTAGAAAGCGGTGAATACGATGGCTGATCTGTATGTAAAATCCCTGGATATGATCAATCCGTTCGTGGTGGCCTCGTCTCCGGCCACGCAGGGGGCGAAAAACGTCTTAAAAAGCGCGAAAATGCGTCCTGGTGCTGTGACCATGCGGAATTTCGGCCATGGCAGCGGGGGCGGCAGCTTCTTTTATCCGGGAGCGGCAGCGGCTTATCAGGGGCAGCAGTGCTTTCACAGCCATGCCGTAGGCCGTCAGGTGCCGGATACCGTTTCCACACTGGAGCAGTACTGCGAGGAAGTCAGAAAAGCCCGCAGAGAACTGGATCCGGATATCAGACTGTGGGTGTCGGTAGGCCATTACAGCGATATTGTCAAGGGCGGCGACTGGGAGAAGGAATGGGTGCGGCAGGCCAGGGAGCTCTCTCTGGCCGGCGCAGATGCGCTGGAGCTGCATTTCAATACGCCTGGTGTCGCGGTGGCCAAAGACCGCATTTTTAATTATGTGGAACTGGTTCGTCACTGTACGGCGTTGATCCGTCAGGCGGCACCCAGCTCTGTCAGGGTAATGGTCAAGCTGGCGGTGGAAAGCTGTGATGTGCTTACCTCCATGCGGGCGGCCCAGGCTGCCGGTGCAGATGCTGTCGGACCGACTGCCCGCTGGAAGGCGTTCTATATGGACCTGGACTGGCGGCGTACGCAGCCCCGTCCCGGATCCGGTTACGGCGGCACGCAGGCGAATCCCATCGTATGCTATGCGGTTGCGGAGGGACGAAATAACGGGATTACATTGCCGATGTATGCAGGCGGAGGGGTATTCTCCTTTGAGCAGGCGGCGCGGTTTATCATGGCAGGCAGTGACTGTGTTCAGCTGGGTGCACTGGCGTGTTCCGGCGGCACGATGGCCTGCAAAAAGGTCATCAGCGATCTGAGCAAATGGATGGATCAGGCGGGATATCCCGATATGGACAGCCTGAGAGGGGATGCCCTGCAGCTGTTCAACATGTCCGGTGATTTTGCCAGAGCGCGTCAGAATGCCCTTGGCGATGCGTATCAGCAGGAACAGGTGAATACGAACCTCTGCGTAGGCTGCGGACGCTGCGTGGATGTCTGCTGGCAGGAGGGAATTGAAATCAGGGAGCGGAAAGCCGTTAAAACAGATCACTGCATCGGCTGCGGTTATTGCTTCCAGGTCTGTCCGACCGGTGCACTGAAAGTGGATGCAGGGGAGATTCTCGCACGTCCTTTTATGAAGGAGCGGAAACTGTAAACGAACGGATTCCGTTTCATTGAGGGTGAACTGTTCGCGTATGCAGAAAAAGGAGATGAGCGGTGCTCATCTCCTTTTTTAGAATGCATCAT
>CACXHF010000485.1 GCA_902767305.1 uncultured Eubacteriales bacterium | reverse complement strand
TGAACGCTCTGAATCCGAACATTCAGCCCGGTGTTCTGCCGGTATTGTTCACAGTTATGATTATTCCGTGAATCATTCATGTTTCACAGAACTTAAATCTTCTCATTTTTCCGAACGAAAAAAGAATTCAAATTGTTTTTGACGAATGATTTCTTCAGATCTGTGTCATCAGATGATATCCGCATACTTCTTCGCAGCATTGCGAAAAGAGGGCATTACACTTTCCAGTTCTTCCCTGAGGTCTTTCAGACAGACAGCCGTCAGCTGCCCGTTCCGGACACGAATTTCCCCTCCGGTCATCACGAGAGAGACATCGCTGGCTCCTGCCCCATAGACCAATGCAGAATAGGGATTATATACAGGAAACATGGATGGCCCGTCAAGCGATACCAATGTGAGATCTGCGCGAAAACCGATTCTGATTTGACCTGCATCCGTCATTCCCAGTGCCTCTGCGCCACCACGTGTGGCAATTCGAACGATTTTTCTGGCAGGAAACAAGCTTCGGTCACGGCAGACAGTTTTCTGACTGACGGCGAACAGACGCATCTGATCAAACAGATTCAGCGTGTTGCCGCTTGAGGGGCCGTCTGTTCCGAAGCCGAAAGCTATCCCGGACGCATCGACGTCACGAATCGGAGCTACTCCTTTTCCCGCTTTGGTATTGCTGCCAGGACAGGTTGAAATATGTGCCCCCCGGTCTGCCATCCGTGCAATATCTTCCGGAGAAAGATGGATGCAATGCACTGCCAGGAGGTGAGGGCCACATAATCCAAGGCTGTCCAGATAACTGATCGGCGTCATTCCTTTTTCCCTGAAATAACGCATTTCATAATCCATCTCACAGGCATGAAGCGTCAGAAGGGTGCTGTACTTTTCCGCCAGGTACTGGCACGCCTGTAGAATTTCAGGCGTCACTGTTGTGGTTCCATGCGGGGCAATAATCGGATGAATCCATTCATTTCCCGACCATTTTTCAAGGAGTTCCCTGGATCTCCGAAGTGCCTCCTCCGGCACATCACTTCCCGGAGCTCTCTGACAGATCACGGTTTCACCCGGAAAAGCCCGCAGACCCATCTCTGCAAATGCATCAGCAACACGGTCCTCAAAGTAATACATATCTGCTGCCGTCGTTATTCCGGACAGAAGCATCTCCGCTGCCGCATATTTTGCTCCAAGATAGGAAAGCGCTTCAGTCCAGGCTTCCTGTTCCAGTGGAAACAGAAAACGGCGCAGCCTGTCCGGGCAGTCATCTCCCATAGTACGAAACGGAATCATGCTGGCATGGCAGTGCGTATTGACAAAACCAGGCAGAAGCAGTCCGCCGCAGCAGTCTGTCACCTCATCTGCATCCGATGGTTCCAGACCTTCTCCAAGTGCAGAGATCCGTCCGTTTTCCACAGTGATCCATCCATTCCGGATTTCTGTATACTGATCATCCATTGTCAGTATCCAGGCATTTTTCAGCAGTCTTTTCATTTTTCCTTTCCTCTCATCAGGTCCAGAACCGATGCACAGAATACGGAAACACCCCGTCCGATGACCTTCTCGTCTATATCAAATGAAACCGTATGCTGAGCATCTGCCATAGGCGTCATTACACGCATATACGTAGCCAGGCCTCCATGTGCCTGTACACGGTTCATCAGAACAGAGATATCCTCACTGCCCCAGTTGCGGGCATTCTGCTCGGAAGACAGTTTCAGTTCCGGTAGATCTCTTCTTGTGACCTCCACGATTCTTTCGATCAGTTCCTGATCGCTGTGCTGTCCCTCTGCCTGCCCCGCAAGGACAATTTCACAGGCACAGCTCTGCATCGCAGCCGCTCCATGACAGATGTTCCTCGCCTGTGTCTCCATATATTCATTGATTTCGGTGTTTTCCCCGCGAACCTCCACCTGCAGAAACGCCCGGTCCGGAATTACGTTCCGACCTCCGCCTGCATGAAGTGTTCCCACGTTCACTCGGCTCTGTCCGCCGGAATGTCTTGGAATCGCATGCAGTGCCAGTACCGCCGATGCCGCTGCAATCAGCGCATTATGTCCCTTCTCCGGGTATCCGCCGGCATGCGCCGCCTTCCCGGTAATGGTTACATCCAGTTTGGATGTAGCAAGAGATCCCCATGTTCCTGCAGTAACATCTCCATCATCCAATGCATCTGAAGGCGCCACATGTGATCCAATAAAATAGTCAACATTGTCCACATGCCCCCGGGCTGCTATTGCCCTGGCTCCCCGTGCACCCTCCTCTGCCGGCTGAAAAATCAATCGGATCGTTCCGTGCAGATATTCCCTCAGTTCAGAAAGTACGCGGGCTACCCCAAGTCCGATAGCCACATGTGCATCATGACCGCAGGCATGCATTACCCCGGATACCTCGCTGGCAAATCCCTCCCGGGCAGGGCGATGTCCTGGATCACTGCGCTCCGTCATCGGAAGTGCATCGATATCAAACCTGAGGGCAACAACCGGTCCAGGACCGCAGTCAAGAATCCCGATAACTCCCGTCAGCCCGTGCTGCATTTCATCTGTCAGAAAATCCAATGGTGTCCCCTTCTGTCGTGCTGCCTCAAGCGCATGCGCTGCCAGAATCTGCTCATCAGGAACCCCCATTCTTGCCTCCGGCGCGACCGCCCGGCTTCCCGTCAGGACCGTATATCCCAGTGAACTGAGTCGTTCATGAATAATGGCACTTGTTCGCATCTCAAGCCAGCCGGTTTCCGGATATCGGTGAACATCCCGCCGCAGCGTTATCCATTCTCCTTCGTAAAGTTGCACAATTCTTTTCATCTTCTCAATGGATGACAGCATGTCCGACACTCCTTTCGTCACTTGACGATAGTTTCTCATTTTTCTATACTTTCTCACAGATCCGGGCGCTTTCATTTCGGCTCACAGTGCCGGCTTCGTTTCAGGATACGGCAAAAGTCATATAATGTCTGTCGCCCATAGAAGAAAGGATGACTTTGTGTATGCGCAAAACTGTTCTTGTCCTCGGCTCTTCCTGTGTGGATGTCATCATTCGCGTGGATCATCTCCCCAGAAGAGAGGAAAACCTGCATCCAGGTTCACAGCAGTTCCGTCTGGGCGGCTGTGCCTGCAATACAGCAAATATCCTTGGCCGCGGAGGTGCAGATATAACATTTGTCACACCGGTCGGCATGAGCGGCGTATTCGGTCCCTGGGTTCTTAATGCCCTGAAAGATCAGCCATGGGTATTTCCCGTCACCCTTCCCGATGCCCAAAACGGCTGCTGCTACTGTCTGGTAGAACCTGACGGTGAAAGAACCTTTCTGTCCATTCACGGGGTCGAATACACTTTTTCGCCTCAATGGATGCAGCCTTTCAGCGACCGTTCTTTTGATTATGCCTATGTGTGTGGTCTGGAAATTGAAGAAAAGACCGGCACAGAATTGATAGGATGGCTGGAACGGGCTCCCATTGAAAACCTGTTTTACGCCCCCGGGCCTCGCGGAATCCGCATTCCTGCTCAAAAGACGGAACATCTTCTGGCACTCCGGCCTATCCTTCACCTGAATCGGAACGAAGTTCTTCAGATGGCACAGACAGATTCCCTTGACATAGCCATAAACACCCTGCACAGACGGACCGGGCGTCCGGTTATCGTCACTCTCGGCGGCGAAGGCGCTTTACTTCTTGAGAATAATGGGGAAATCCTCCAGATCCCCGGTGTGCCCGGCGTTCGGGTTGTGGATACCATCGGTGCAGGTGACTCACACGCAGGTGCGGTCCTCCTCGGTCTTTCAAGAGGATGGACCATGACTGCCTCTGTCAGGTTTGCCAACCAGGTTG
>CACXHF010000484.1 GCA_902767305.1 uncultured Eubacteriales bacterium | reverse complement strand
GGAAGAGATGGAAATCAAAACCCAGAAGATTGTTGAGTTTGCAGATATCGGGAACTTCATTTCTCAGCCGGTCAAAACATATTCGAGCGGTATGTTTGTTCGGCTTGCTTTTGCTACCCAGATTTTTTCAGATCCGGATATTTTGATTGTTGACGAAGCTCTCTCTGTGGGCGATATCCGTTTTCAACAGAAATGCTACCGGGCCATGGATGAATTGATGGAGAACAAGACAGTTTTGCTTGTAACTCACGATACAGCGGCGGTTACCCGGTTCTGTCAGCGTGTCATCTGGCTGAACCGTGGCGAGCTTGTTTATGATGGGGAAGTTACGGAAGGCCTCCGGAGATATAAGGAATTTCTGATCAATCAAGCAATTGAGGAAACAAACGATTCAGAGTATCAATCCTTTGGTGAAACGCTGGAACAAAAACGAGAAGAGATCAGACTAAATCTGCCGCCTGTACCGGAAGGTATCAGCAAAAATGGAAACGGAAAAGCAGTAATTACACATTGTGCTTTGATGAATGATGATCATGAACTGCTAGAGGTTGTTGAACCGGGGACGTGGGTGAATGTTGTTTCACGAATCGAATTCCATGAGCATACGGCACGACCTTTGTATGGTTTTACACTTTTCGATCGGTTGGGGAACGTTGTAGTCAGCCTGAACTCGGAAACAATCGACGTACAGTTGCCGCCTCAGGATGGGCAGGTGGAGTATAGCTTCCGTTTCAGGATGCCGGATCTGAACCATGGTGAATACACTATGTCTGTAGCAGTGGCTAATGGTTTTCAAACAGATCATGTACAGCTGTGCTGGCTTGACGATGTACTGACATTTCGGGTGATGCAGCGGGAGTACGATCTTCCCGGTTTCCTATATCTTGATCACGGTGAAGTGAGCATAACAACACTGAAATCGTAAAACTGTTTAAGAAATGAGGCAGATTATGCGTACGGAGAAAACAGGAAAGAAATGCTTTGTTTGCGGTAAAGAGAATGGATTTGCCAAAGGAAATAATTGTGCGTATTGTGGAGCAGGGGACAATGAATCTGCCATTGCGCATCTTCTGGTAAAGTATTCCGGCGGAGAGCAGGCGGGGATTTCTGAAAGCACAGATCAATTGAAATACAGAAGAATCCTGGCAATTGACGCGTCAAAGGCTCTGCAGGATGCTTTAGTAAACTGCGAACTTTTTACTTCTGTTTCCCGAGAGGACGTGAAAAGCGTAACAGGAGCCAGAGATGGTCTTGGCTTTGAACGAATTCTTGCTTTCAGTGATATTGACGATAATACTGCGGTATTGCTCAATAAACTGCTTACCCCGGATGGAAGTGTAATTGTCAGTCAGGCCGCTGCTTCAGGAGAGGGCTTTGGCAATGCAAATGGGTGGCAGGTAAATGATCAGGCATATACTGTGTATCATAAGAAAGTGGATACCAAGGTTGATTTCAGTGGGGAGCGTTTTATACCGGGCATTGAAGATCAGAAACTGGAATCTGAACATCTTCAGCGCTATCTGAGTACACGGAACCTGGTCAAGGGACTGGATGTACTGGACATTGCCTGCGGAGAAGGATATGGATCTGCACTGCTGGCAGAAACAGCCAAGAGTGTTATGGGTATGGATATTGATCAGGAAACGGTTGATCGTGCCAATGAAAAATACAGTAAAACAAATCTGGTCTTTCAGCAGGGAGATGCGGCAAACATTCCCCTGAAGGATCACAGTGTTGATGCGATTGTTTCTTTTGAAACGATTGAACATATTGATGAGACATTGCAGAACCAGTTCCTGCAGGAGATTGACCGGGTATTGAAACAGGACGGCCTGCTGATTATGTCTACTCCCAATAAGGCTGTTTATTCAGACCGGTATCATTATTTTAATGAATACCATATTCATGAATTTTATCATGATGAATTCCAGGAGTTTCTGAAACGGTATTTTTCTTATGTACACATTTATCAACAGTCTTTCCAGGTTGTATCTCTCCTGAGCTCCTGCAACAGCCAGACCAAAGAAGCAGACTGGTACGGAGGCGCTGTTGATGAAACAGAGGCAAAGTACTATATTGCTGTTGCGTCAAAGAAAGAAATCAAGCTTCCCGGCATGGCTTCTTTGTTTGTCCAGCAATCCGGAGAAAATGAAGCCAATATTCAGCGAATCATAACTTTGCAGAATGAGGAGACGCTTCGGAATATACATATTCAGGAGCTTGACAGTGAACTGGAACAACGCGGGAAACGTATTCAGACTCTACAGGAAGAGCATGCGGAACGAGATGCGCACATCAAGGAGCTTGACAGTGAACTGGAGCTGCGAGGAGAGCGCATCCGGGTTTTGCAGGAAGAGCATGAAGAACGGGGGGCTCATATTCAGCGGTTGGATGAGGAATTAACCGAAAAAGGGAAACTGATACGGGAGCTACAGATGGAAGAAGAAAAACGCAATGAGCACATTCAGAAGCAGGATAAAGAAATAGAGGCATTAACTGAATCATATAACACAGTGTCAGCTGAACGTGATTACATGGAAGAACAGCGGAATACACTTGCCAAGGAACGGGATGAGCTGAAGGAATATTATCAGCAATTGACAAAAGAATGTGAAGAACAGAAGCAGACGATTGTAAACAAAGAAGCACATATTCAGCTGCTTCTTGAGAGTGATCGGGAACTTCAGAGAATTCACCATTCCCGCTCGTGGAAACTGCTCACGAAATGGTGGAAATTCCGGGATTTCGTTGTGCCTCCGAACAGCAAAAGACGCCTGCTGCTGAAGCTTGTCAAGAAGTTTATCTGCCATCCAATCTGGTGTCTGAAACGGGTAGATATAGATCATATCAAAAAGTTTTCAGCAGGCATAAAGAGCGGCAGTATAGCTTCCACAAGCGCGCGTCTTGATAATTATCTTGGCGGAGGGACAACAACCGCAGAGCGTCCGGATCAGTTCCCGCTGATTGAATATGAACGGATAGAAGATGTTCCGCATCTTCATGTGCCGACTTCATCGCATCCGACAGTTTCTATTGTTATTCCTGTTTACAACCAGTTTGCCTATACTTATACCTGCTTAAAGTCAATAGCAAAAAACAGCGGCAATGTTGCCTATGAAGTGATTATTGCAGATGATTGCTCCACGGATCTTACTGTTCATCTGAAAAAGGCAGTTACCGGTGTCAAAATTGTCAGGAATAAAAAGAATCTTCGTTTCCTGCTGAACTGCAACAATGCTGCCAAAGAAGCCAAGGGTAAATATATTCTTTTCCTGAATAATGACACCCAGGTTATGGAAAACTGGCTGCAGCCACTGATCACATTAATTGAATCCAAAGATGATATCGGTATGGTCGGCAGCAAACTCATTTATCCGGACGGACGTCTGCAGGAAGCCGGCGGAATTGTCTGGAAAGATGCTAGCGCGTGGAATTATGGACATCTGGACGATCCTACCAAACCGGAGTATAATTACGTCAAAGAAGCAGATTATATTTCAGGTGCGGCCATCATGATCCGGGCAGATTTATGGAAGCAGCTTGGCGGTTTTGATGAACGGTTCGCACCGGCATATTTTGAAGATACCGATCTGGCCTTCATGACTCGCAAAGCCGGATTCAGGGTAATGTTCCAGCCTCTGTCTGTTGTTGTTCATTTTGAAGGCATTTCAAATGGAACAGATACCAACTCCGGGCAGAAGGCTTATCAGATAGAAAACCAGAAAAAATTCTATGAAAAGTGGAAAGATGTTCTTGAGCAGGAACAGGATCCCAATGGACAGAATGTATTCAAGGCCAAAGATCGCAGCCAGCGAAAAAAACATATTCTGGTAGTGGATCACTATGTACCGCATTATGACAAGGATGCCGGCGGCAGGTGTACTTATATGTATTTGCAGCTGTTTGTGAAGATGGGCTTCAAAGTAACATTTATAGGGGATAATTTCTTCCGTCATGAGCCTTATACAACGGAACTGAATCAGATGGGCATCGAAGTTCTGTATGGCAATTACTATTATGCCAATTGGCAGAACTGGCTGAAAGAAAACGGGAAAGCGTTCGATTATATCTATCTGCAGAGGCCT
>CACXHF010000483.1 GCA_902767305.1 uncultured Eubacteriales bacterium | reverse complement strand
TTATCATAAACCGGCAGCAGTTGTTTGGATGTTACCATTGTAAGCGGATAGAGGCGTGTTCCGGCTCCACCTGCAAGAATGATTCCCTTCATTTTCAAATTCCCTTCGATTAATACTGAAATACTAAATTGAGTGCAGACGCATTCCTATTATTTATTACATTTAAAACAAATTATACCGCCTTCTTCATCCATACACAAGGCAGGAATCATTAAAAAGACGGGGATAAAACTGAATAGATACCGGCTTCTCGCTTCCCAGATCATCAGAAAAAGAATAATTCCAAGACAAGCCAGATAAAAGACAGCGCGTACTGTCTTCTTTTTTTGAAAATCCTTCCATGCACAGATTCCTGATAGGAAAAGCTGTGCCATCCAGATACCGGTTGTTATCGCGCCATAGATCCGGTAATGTTTTCCAGATTCAAGCACAATGTCAGAAATCCGATTCCATCGTATCGGACGATCATCCAGCATTTCAGTCATGCCAAACGTCCCATCCGTCATGGATGCACTGTTTTTTCGAAGTATCGCCAGCAACAGGCGATTCGGATAACGAAGCGTATATATTTTATCTTTCATTCGGGAATAAATTGATGCCATCACTTCCTCATGCGATGCCCCTTCATCCATCATTCCCCAAGTAATCGCATAGTCTCTTGAATAATAACCGCCATATGGATTATCCGCGCTCGGAATCGACATCATGATCCAGTGAATGACCGGCGTATGTTCCTGTTCATAAATATCACGATCCAATACGCTTGAAAGCATAATTCCCTGCACTGCTCCAAGACCGATTCCAACCACTGCTCCCGCTATCCCGATTGAACATACAGCGTTTCTGAAAGACCGTGTGCAGAGCCAACAGATACCTGCTGCAATCAGTATAATCAGCACAGTCATCTTGATCTGCCCGCCAAGGAAAGCAGTCAGTCCGCACAATGCTGCCCAGGCAGCTTGGCTTTTCAGATCTTTAGCCATTTCGACATGCAGCGCAGCTTCCAGTGTAAAAATGACAAAAGGCATCGAAAATGTATCCGTATACAGTACAGAAGCAGCCAGATATAGCGGAATACATGTGAAAAGTGTAATTCCCAGAAACAGCCGGCCTTTGTTTCCCGAAAAGTGAGCGACTATCCGAAACATAGACCTGAAAGCAAGTACATACAAAAGCGCCTGCAGGATCACGATTGGATAAAATGTATTCTGTATTCCTAAGGCAAAAAGCAGCCGATAAACTCCTGTAAGAAGGAGAAGAAATCCCCACTGATTTGAATAACGCCCAAAATAAAGAAAAAAATCGGATCCTGTCTCAAACTGTCCGTTCTTCGCCAGCATCTGGGAAGCCCGGTACAACATAAAATTATCTCCTGACGGCGTATATTCCATCCAGTAACCCAGCAGGAGATACAGAAAGAACATAACACAGATAACCGTTCCTTCCATACGATCTGCTGTCGTCCGAAGATGCGAATCGTCCATCTGTTGAATCCGATCATAAGCAGCTTTTCCGGCAGCAAGGATACCGGCAAAGCTCAGCCAGACCACAATTATTGGGTATTGGCTGAGTGCATAGCCAAATGGCAAAAACAACCCGTTAATCACACATACTGCTGTTGCTGCAATAAACAGCAGTATTGCAACATATAATAAATGCTCTTTTCTTTTCAGCAATTATATTCCTTCTTTACCGATATGTCTTGCAGGCAACACATTCCTGCTCCCTTTTACAGGCTGAGTAATGTCAACGCTTCCATCTCTCCAAGAAATACTCCAGCCTCATATAAACCGCTGAATTCCCTCTTTCGGAGAAGAATTGCCGTACACTGCCGGATCTTCTTTATCTGCGTCCGGATTGCCGGCAACTGTCCGGCATATACCTGATTCATTAAGAGACTGTTTCCGGGTTCAGGCATTCCTTTGGCAAGCCGTAAAGTGTCTATGATCAGCTGTCTGCCATTTTTCGTCATTTCATCCTCCGACGAATGGAGCATTAACCTGCCTGATAAGCATCCTCGAAGGCCCGGTTTAATGCTGCGCTCCGCTATCCCTGAATACTGCCTGATAAGCTCATCTCCGGGCAGAATCAGGATTCTATTGCCGGTTATTTCATACATATATCCCAGTTCTCTCAGACCGGCAAACATCTGCTGCTCACGAGCTGGTTCCAGCGGAACAGTGAAACGAACAAAAAACAGTGCCTCTGTAATATCTGAAAAATAAACCGGATATTCTCCAAAGCAGGTAAAATAGCTGCGAAGCACATCCCGCATTCTGATAGCAGTCAGCTTTTCCATCTGCATGTATAAAGAGTACGGTTTTCCGCCTCCCCGTTCATTCCACTGGAATAGCTCAACGTTACCCTGCCCTCTTTTTCTCCCAGTTCGCATTCAATTCCAAATGTCCGAATGCTGATTTCTATATCTCCATACTCAAGATAATATCTGGACAGCGTCTCCTCACCCGGCGAAAATTCAAGAACTCCTCTAGCCGAACCGCTTCGCTCCATTCTGACGCAGTTTTCTGTTCCGTACAGATAAATCCCGTTTTGTTCCGTTCCCTGAGTATCTATATAAAAAATACCAAACGACTGTTCATCTATGAATATGCGTCCATATCCTGCATGGCGCATTATCTGTCGTTCTCCATAAGAATCCTCAATCTGTGTTTCTGCCAGAAGCCGCACTTTTCTTCCATTGTTTTTAACATGCTCTTCATTGAAT
>CACXHF010000482.1 GCA_902767305.1 uncultured Eubacteriales bacterium | reverse complement strand
GGTCTGGAAAACACGAACGGGAATGATCCGAACGGACTGCTGTCCGGTACGGGAACAGAAATCATTGAAAGCCAGGATGTCAGGTATACCATTTCCGTTACCCGGGCTGGGACGGTGACGGAAGGCTGGAGCACGGAGGCGTCCGTGTTTTCACTGAGCTATACTGCCGAGCCGGCTGGTGAGGAAAAGGTCAGCTTTGCTGCTCTGCGTGGCAGTGAGCAGGAGAAGGTGGAGGGGACGTCCTATACAGCGCCGGACGGAGAATACACGCTTCATTTTCTGCTTCTGAATGAAGCAGGCGAGGAACTGGCACGGTCAGACGCTTTTAAAGTGAAGCAGGATACAGTCGGACCGATCATGATGCTGTACATAACAGACGGATACGGACTGGTGGTCACCGGAACGGATACTGTCAGCGGCGCGGTATCGGTATCCGTCAACGGAGGAAAGAAATGGAGTCTTCTGACGCGGCAGAAAGACGGAACCATGCGCCGGGCTTATCAGGCAAACGGAAAGGTAACCCTGAAACCAGGAGAAATCCGCATCCGGGATGCTGCCGGAAATATTACGAAGAGTACGGAACAGATTATCCTCGGAACGAGAGATGAGAGTGTTGAGCTCGAAACGGATGAGGACAAGATGAATGGTTCGGTCAAAACCACTACTGTGAAACGCTCAGGCACTGGAACAAGCCGGTCGGTCAGTCATTCGAAATCCACAACAACACTGATTTCTGCTTACAATGGAGTGGATCTGATACTCGATTCCAGCACGATGTCCCAGCTGATGATAGGTGATGAAACACTGGATCTGACTCTGGTTCCGGGTGATGGAAACAACGGCGGGGCGGCGTCGTTCAAAGCGCATTTTGCAGCTCTGAATGAAAGCGGTGTCGTGGATACCCTCGTCCTTACATCGGATGAAATCATGGAAGAGGAATATACCTGGGTGTTCAGCGGAACGGTTTCCAAAAAACTCTCCGCCAGCGGGATCAACTATATGGTGCTGCAGACAGGCGAAAACAGCGTTACCATGCCGACAGGCGGTTTTTCCGGAGGAACCCGGTATGCCATGTACCGTTCAAGCGGCATGGTCAGCAAGGACTTTGTTTATGCGGTGACGATGGATACAGCGGACACTGCATTCCGGGTGAATGTGACCGTCGGTGATGAAACCTATACCATGACGGATAACCGTGAGTCGGAATTCTACTATTATGATGTACGGAACAATACCCTGCAGGAAATGAGCCAGCTGAGTGAGGGGGGACAGAGTTGACAGGATCCGGGAAAAAGAAGCGGGGCCGTCGGATCATCCGCCTGCTCCTGCTTCTCCTTGTGCTTGGCGCTGTTGGATATTTCGTCATTTTCCGTGGGGTGAATAAGGCGGTTACAGTAACATATGACACATATACGACCAGGAAAGGGAACATTTCCAATACGCTGAATTTCAGCGGAAGCATGAGTGCCAAGAATTATGAAACGCTTTCGGCGGATAATGGCGGACTGGTACGGAAAATATACGTTTCCGAAGCGCAGAGTGTGAAAAAGGATGAGCGCCTGATCCGGCTTTCCACCGGGGAGATGATCAAGGCATCCTTTGACGGACAGGTCAATCAGATCAGTGTCAGTGAAGGGGATGAGGTAACCGCCAATCAGAACCTGATTCAGATTGTGGATTTTTCTGAAATGACGGTATCCATCCGTGTGGATGAATATTCCATTTCAAAGGTATATCTGGGGCAGCCATGCAAGGTAAACCTGACTGCTCTTGGAACCAGCTTTGATACGGAGATTGCCCATATCAACCGCATTTCCTCCTCCAACGGGAATACCGCTTATTATACCGTCAGCTGTGATGTGAACGTAACGGATGATGTGCTCCCCGGCATGCAGGTAACGGTGACTATTCCGCTTCAGGAAGCATCGGATGCCATTATTCTGAACAAGTCCGCACTGAGTTTTGCGGGGGATAACAGTGCCTATGTGCTGATCAGCGGCGAAAACGGAGAAATGACGCAGGTACCGGTGACCGTCGGCGTAGATAATGACAATTACGTCGAGATTGCGTCAGGTCTTACGGAAGGGCAGACGGTTTATAAAATTGCCGAGAAGAAAACAACCGGAAATACAGGTCTGTTCTCTGGTCTTCAGGGACTCTCGAACAGTAATCAGACAAATACTCAGCGAAACAATTCCAACCGTAATTATTCGGGGAACTATCAGCGAAACAGCGGTGGAAACTTTGGCGGCATGCCGCCGGGCGGTATGCGTTAAGGGGGGAAGGTATGCAGAACGGAACAGGTACAGCAGCTTCCCTGAAAGACTGTTTTTTCAGAATGACCGATATCGTAAAGCAGTATCCGCTGGGTGAGGAGTATGTGACCATTCTCCGGGGAATCTCACTGGAAATTGAGGAAGGCGAATTTCTATCAGTTCTGGGACCGTCCGGTTCCGGCAAATCGACGCTGATGAACATCATTGGATGTCTGGATTTGCCAACGTCCGGCGAATACATCCTGAAGGGCAATGTTGTGCTGGATTTGACCGAAAAGGAACTTTCGCATATCCGTTCAAAGGAAATCGGCTTCATTTTCCAGAACTCGCAGCTTCTGCAGCGGATGGATGCCATGAAAAACGTGGAACTGCCGCTCATTTACGCCGGCGTCCGGCCGGGTGAACGGCATGCCAGGGCGGAGGAGATGCTCTGTAAAGTCGGACTGGAGGACCGGATGCATCACATGCCCAATCAGCTTTCCGGTGGTCAGCAGCAGCGTGTGGCCATAGCCAGAGCCCTGGTGACCCGTCCGAGCCTTCTGCTGGCGGATGAACCGACCGGCGCGCTGGATCAGGCAACCGGTCACCAGATCATGGATCTGTTTCATGCGCTTAATCAGGAAGGACATACGATCATCATGATCACGCATGATGTGAACATCGCCAGAAATGCCCGTCGTGTTGTCAATATCATTGACGGCGTGATGACTGAGGCGGAAGGCGAGGTGACGTTTGCATGAGGGTCTTTGGCCGGTTTATGGGTCAGGTATACATGTTTACGGAAAGCTGCGTCATGGCCATCGAGAACATCATGCAGAACCGGCTGAGGTCTTTCCTGACGGTTCTGGGAATTATGATCGGCGTCACAGCCGTCATTTCCCTGATCACGACCATCTCAGCCGTCTCCTCTTCCATTTCCTCTTCCTTTACCTCCATGGGTGCCGGAACAATGACCCTTACAACGACCGGCAACGATCTCAAGGACGGTCTGGATGAGGCGGACATGAAACGAATCGTTGCTCTTGAACATATCCGGGGACTTTCCCCCAGTGTTACCATAAGCTGTACGGTGGCAAGAGGGAATACAAAT
Organism: uncultured Eubacteriales bacterium; assembly: GCA_902767305.1. GTDB lineage: Bacteria > Bacillota > Clostridia > Christensenellales > Aristaeellaceae > Ventricola. The sequence continues at coordinate 5,250 of CACXHF010000482.1, read as the reverse complement.
GAAACCAATATCAATGCGCAGGGAACGAACGCGACCTATTTTGATGTTCATGAGGATATGGTCAAGAGCGGCCGGACCATCAACCGGATTGATACCGATAACATGTCCAGGGTCTGCCTGATCAACAAGGATATCGTCGAATCCTTTTTCTACGGAGTGAGTCCCATCGGAAAGACGATTTACCTGAACCGGATTCAGTTTACGGTAATCGGAATCTATGAATCGGACACTTCCATTGCCAGCCTGCTTTCAGGTTCGGCAAAGATACTGATCCCATATACGACCGCACTTAAAATGAACAATGCCTCACTGGTCAGCAGCGCTACTCTCTATCTGGACAGTGCGAGCGCGTCCGCGGACGTACAGCCGGCGCTGGAGGAACTGCTGGATGAGATTTTCAGTTACGAGGAAGAGACGTACAAGATCACTACGATGGACAGCATTGAGGAAACGATGAAAACCATGATGTCCATGATGTCAGCTCTGCTTGGCGGTATTGCCAGCATTGCCCTCGTGGTTGGCGGCATCGGCATCATGAACATGATGCTGACCTCCGTGACGGAAAGAACGGTGGAGATCGGACTTAAAAAGGCAATCGGTGCGGAGCCCGGTCAGATTCAGATGCAGTTTCTGATCGAATCGTTCCTGCTTTCCATGATCGGCGGACTCTGCGGCGTGATTCTTGGACTCATTCTGTCGGCCGTCATGTGTAACCTGATGGGAACGAATTTTGTCATTTCGTATGGAGCCATTGTGCTTGGCGTCGGTTTCTCGGCTGCCGTAGGAATCATCTTTGGCTGGTCGCCGGCCAGAAAGGCAAGCCGTCTGAGTCCGATTGATGCACTCAGGCGTATGTGAGCCGGTATTCCGGAAAATGAAGCCGCATTCTGCGGCAATGAACAAGGTCATGATCGTTTATGTGCTAAGACGCATGTGAGCGGTCCTTCGGGAATTGAACTGCCGCAGTTTGCGGTGATGAAACAGGCATATGCCCGGACATGGGCACCTGCAGGAGGAGAGACGATGAAAAAGCTAATCGGAATTATGTTGGCATTCGTGCTGGTGCCGGTTTTTGCACTGGCATCAACGACATTTGAGGGAACGGTTGTTTCAGGAGAGGTTGTATCCGTAACGGCACCCTTTGGCGGGACAGTCAGTAATTTCAGCCTGAGGGCAGGCAGCCGGATTGATGTCGGCAATGTCGTAGCCACCATAGCCACAGACAAAGTCTATGCTACGGCAGACGGAACGATTGCAGGGGTATTTGCTCAGGTAGGCGACAGTGTGGAAAATGTCGTGAACCGGTATGGGGCAGTAATGTACATCGTTCCGGAGCATAAATACACCATTTCAGCCGACATTGAAAAGGCATACAACAGTGCAGAAACCAAGTATGTCAATATTGGCGAAACGCTGTACATGAGCTGTACCAGTGACGGCGCACATACGGCAGTGGGCATTGTCACATCTGCCAGTGATACAACTTATAAGGTGGAGACAATTTCCGGCGAACTGCTGATGGAGGAAAATGTCTATCTGTACCGCAGTCCGGACTATGCTTCAAAAACACGTGTCGGCAGAGGTTCAGTCGGCCGGACGGCAGAGATTTCCGTAAACGGCAGCGGATCCATCCTTCGCTTCCATGTCAAGGACGGGGATAAGGTGAAGCGCGGGGATCTGCTCTTTGAAACGGTGACAGGTGAATTTGACGGGCTGTATGCCACTGGAAATGAAATTGTATCGGATGTCAGAGGAATTATTGCCTCAGTGGATACAGCAGCCGGAAAAACGGTGAACAAAGGGGATACGCTCCTGACCGTTTATTCCATGGACTCTCTGCAGATTCAGATCAGCATTAACGAGTATGATCTGGTTTCCATCCGGGAAGGGGACACGGTGAACCTGTCGTTCAATTATGATGAAAAGAACAGTATGCAGACGACTGGAACTGTTTCCATGATCTCTCATCTCAGTGAATCTGAGAGCGGAAGCGAGGCCAATTATCCGGCGTATATCGACTTCATTCCGAATGAGAACATTCGAATCGGAATGACGGTTTCCGTCAATACACTGGAAGAACAGCCTGTGCAGGAGCCGGATGAATCTGAAAAGCCGCTGGAGGAATAAGCGGCTGACGGGGCGGAAGCCTCTGAGAATCAAGACAAAAGGATGCCGGGTACGGTGTCCTTTTTCTTGTGTCAGCGGTCGGCAGGGCTGGGAGATTCCTTGCAAAAGACATTGATTTAGGAGGAAAAATCATCTATAATACAAAATTCAAACAGCATGCAGAGGAGTTCTTCGGTAAGGGACGGAGAAGTTTCCTTTTTCCTGTCAAAAACAGAAAGCGGTGATTTCATGCAGGAAATGTTAGAGAGAATCGACCGGGTGATTGAAGCAGGACCATACAGTGACAACTGGTCCTCTCTCGCCGGCTGGCGGGTTTCACAGTGGTATGAACAGGTAAAATTCGGAATCTTCATTCACTGGGGTGTTTTCAGTGTTCCGGCATTTGACAACGAATGGTATTCACGGAACATGTACATAAAGGGCACCCGGGCATTTGAACATCATGTCAGGACGTATGGTCCGCAGTCAGTGTTTGGCTATAAGGATTTTATTCCCCTTTTTCGGGCAGAACGGTTTGATCCGGAGGCATGGGCAGACCTGTTCAGACGGGCAGGTGCACAGTATGTCATCCCGGTGGCGGAGCACCATGACGGTTTTCAGATGTATAAAAGTCAGCTCTCTCACTATAATGCCTTCGAGATGGGACCCAGGCGCGATGTGCTCGGGGAACTGAGTCGTGCCTGCAGGGACAGAGGACTGCTTACCGGAGCATCGAGCCACCGAATGGAGCACTGGTTCTTCATGGGGCATGGGAAAGACTTCGACAGTGATATCCATGAACCGCTCCGCCGGGGCGATTTTTACTGGCCGGCAATGCCGGAGGGAGATCATATGGATATTGAAAGCCGTCCGGAACCGACGAAGGAATTCCTGGACGACTGGCTGCTCAGAACCTGCGAAATCATCGACCGGTATCATCCGTCCATACTCTATTTTGACTGGTGGATACAGCACCGCAGTGCAAAGCCCTATCTGAAAAAGCTGGCTGCCTATTACTACAACCGTTCTCTTGAATGGGGAATGCCGGCGGTCATCAATTACAAATTTGATGCGTTCCCCTTCGGCACCGCAGTCCCGGATGTTGAACGGGGACAGTTTGCTGAAATGAAGCCCTATGTCTGGCAGGCGGATACCTCAGTTGCACGGAATTCCTGGTGCTATACAGAGGGAAACCAGTATCGGGAGGCTGCAGACCTGATCTGTGATCTGGCGGATATTGTCAGCAAGAATGGCCGTCTTCTTCTGAATGTCGGACCGAAGGCGGATGGAACCATCCCGGAGGAAGATACGGCGATCCTCGAAAAAATCGGCCGCTGGCTCAGTGTGAACGGCGAGGCAATCTACCGTGCCTCCGTCTGGAAAAAGTTCGGCGAAGGACCCACGGAGATTCCGGAAGGCCATTTCGGCGAGGCTAACCGTAAACCGTTTACCTCTGCAGATTATCGTTTTACAACACGTGACGGCGCGCTGTATGTGATCGCAATGAAGGCCAGTGCGGATGGCTGCTATGCCATACGGTCGCTTGGGGCGCCGGAGGATGCACGGCTTGCGGATTTTCACGGCGTGATCCGGGAGGTCACGGTTCTTGGTTCGGATGAGCGGGTGAGGTGGAACCGCAGCAGTGATGCCCTGCATCTGCAGACCGGAATCCGCTCCGACATGCCGATTGTGTTTAAGGTAGATATCGACTGAGAAAGCAGGAAAGCAGATCAATTATGGAACAGCGGAGTAAAACAATTGTCAGGGCTAGCCTGATTGGGATTGGCACCAATATAATCCTTGCTCTGTTCAAGGCATTTGTCGGTTTCTTATCCAATTCCATTGCAGTTATCCTGGATGCTGTTAACAATCTGAGCGACGCACTTTCCTCCGTGATCACCATCGTGGGGACGCATCTTGCGGCAAAGAAGCCGGACAAGAAACATCCGCTTGGATATGGACGGATTGAATATCTGAGTGCGTTGATTGTTTCCGGAATCGTGATGTATGCCGGCATCACTTCCGTTGAGGAAGCAGTAAAAAAGATTCTCCATCCTGAAGCGGCCAGCTACAGCATGATAACCATGATTATCCTGCTTGGAGCTGTGATCGGGAAAGTGCTTCTCGGACGGTACGTGGTCGCCCAGGGGAAAAAAGTGGACTCGGATTCCCTGATAGCCTCCGGGAAAGATGCGCTCAATGATGCGCTGGTTTCAGGTTCGGTGATTCTTTCAGCAGTGGTCTTTCTTTTGACGGGTCTGAGCCTTGAACCATATGTCGGTATTCTGATCGGCGTGGTTATTACCCGTTCGGGCATTGAGATGATCCGTGAAACCCTTGACAAGATTCTGGGTGAACGGATGGACCGGGAGCTGGTCAGCGCAGTCAAGAGGACGATCTGCGAGGAGCCCGGGGTCTACGGTGCATATGATCTGGTACTCAACAGTTACGGTCCTGAGCGGCTCATCGGATCGGTACATATTGAAGTGGATGATTTCAGAACAGCCAGAGAAATTGATGAGATGCAGCGGAATATTGTAAACCGTGTACTGGAAAAGCATATGATTATTCTGACCGGTATCAGCGTGTATTCACATAACAGTCAGAGTGAGGAAAGCATTTCGCTGCAGGAGCGGATTACCCATGCGGTCATGTCCCATGACGGTGTTCTGCAGATGCACGGGTTTTATCTGGATGAATCCCGGAAGTACCTGACGCTGGATGTCATTCTGGATTTTGAGACGGATCGGGAAGCACTGTATGCGCTGATTCAGAAGGAAGTGCAGCAGATTGCGGAGGGATATACAGTTGAGGTGGCATTGGATCTCGATATCTGATCCATGCATTGAACGAAGAAGGCGGAACAATGCGTAAAGGACAGAAAACGTACAGGGTCAAGCCTGTTCAGGAACACAAAGGGGTGCATAAAAGCGGATATTCCCGGTTTGGCCATATTCCGACCGGGAACGCCTCCATGCGGATTACCCCCGGATGCCTCTGCCTGGAAGGTGGTGCGTTTCGCGGACTGTATACATCAGGGGTTCTGGACGTTCTCATGATGAATGAGATCAGCTTTGAGACGACCATCGGTGTCAGTGCCGGTGCACTGAATGCACTGGGCTATGTGTCCGGGCAGATCGGGCT
>CACXHF010000481.1 GCA_902767305.1 uncultured Eubacteriales bacterium | reverse complement strand
TACTCTTTAGCAACGATCTCCTGAAGAGCCTTGTGCTCATCGGAAACCGGTTCTTTGGCCAGAGCAGCCTCGATGGTGGCTTTCTTGGCATCTGTCATGGTTTCAACAGACTGCAGAGCAGCATCCGGAGTGTTGTAAATTGCACCGCAGACGAGCGTATCGCCGCCAACTGCGCCGCACTTTTCAACAATCGCAACCTTCTCTGCGCCGTTCTCGAGAGCAGAGATAGCAGCTGCCAGACCGGCACCGCCGCCGCCCAGAACGACAACATCAGCGTCTACAACCTTTGCTTCACCGGCAGCCTTTTCAGGGGCAGCCTTGAAAGCATCAGCATCTGCACCGGCTTCTGCCAGAGCATTCTTGACAGCCGTCTTAATGGCATAGCTGGTAATAGTAGCACCTGCCACTGCATCCACACCGTAGGACTGTGCATCCACAATGCGGGCGGGAAGGACAGCAATCGGGGTATCCCCTTCATATCCTTCCTCTGTCAGCGGGGCACCGATACCCGGAGTCTCCTGATGAGAAACAACTTCCACTTTTTCGATTTTGTCCTCTGAAACGGTAACTGCAACCTTAACAAGGTCGTTCTGGCCCTGCGCTGCGCCCTCATAGGTGCCCGGCGTCATGGCCAGAGCGCTGGTGCTGACCATCAGCAGTGCCAGAGCAGCAAGCAGCGCAATCATTTTACGATTCATACGGGTAACTCCTTTCATGATTTTCCTCTAGTGAGGCTATGATCAGTATAGCATGATGCTTTCCTGTTTCATCGTTCTTTTTTAGAAATATTCATTTCAAAAATGGAAATACTTTTTTTCTAATTGCAGCTGTCCGGCTCATCACCGCAAAGTTTTTTCCATTCAGTTTTCCTGCTTTAATGCCGATGTACACTGCCGGAGATTCCGGAGGCGCTGGTCTGCCAGAAACCTCCGTACCGGGTCGTCCCTGCCTTTCCCGACTGCGCAAAAAAAGCACTGCCTTTAACAGTAGTGCTCAGTCAATCCGTCTTCTATGTTCAGGATATGTTGAATAGGAAGCGAAACTCCTGATTCTTCTGTCTGCTTCCTCTGTCAACGTGCATTCCGTGTAGAAAAGGAAAGAAGGCGTTCCAGGCTGTCATGCTGTCCTTCCCTGTTTCTCTGTTCCCGGTCCGGGAATATCCCCATATGCTTTTTCTGAAAAGAATATGGCCCGTACCGGTTCTTCCGGAGCTGCCAGTCCGTTCAGCATGATGTACAGTCATTTGCAGAACGTAAGCCGCTGTCATTCGAAAACTGAACCTATCGGCGTCCGAAATCCTGATTCTGCTGAAGATGTGCTTATCTCCATAGAAGTGCATAATCCAGGAGTTTTTTTACCTCAGGCATCTCTGCCCGTTTCCCCACAAGAATCGTCTCCCAAGCATACATCGGTTCCTCATCAAGATCCAGCGGAACAAGATCATAGATTTCATCAAACAATGTGAGTGCATGTTCCGGTGCCAGCGTCAGGGCATTGCTGTTTCCAGCTTCCCTGGTTACGAAGTGCATCCCGCCAAGAAAAGTAATCTTCTTGAGCTTTACCTGCCGCTTTTCAAGCTCGGGCATCAGCATCCGGACAAAACAGCAGCTGTCATGCGGATAGACAAATTCCATCCCGTTCAGTTCTTCATAGTGGAGTTTCTTCCTTTCAGATAACGGATTCGATCTGGATGACACCAGATAAGCCGCTTCCCTGTACATACGTCTTGTTTCCAGTTCTCTGTGCTGTGCACTCTGTCCGTAATAAAAACCGATATCCACCTGTCCGGACCGGACCATATCCGGAACAGACGCATTCGGTGAGGTAATGAGATTCAGATGGATTCCCGGATTCTTTCTCACGAAACCGGTAAACAGATCGGTCAGACTGTGTTCCACATTCAGTTCACATCCGCCAATCGTCAGGGATGCCGTACTGATTGAGCTTTTCCGGATAGACGCCTGATATTCTGAAAGAATCGCCCGTGCATGCGGAAGAAAGTTTTTCCCTTCCTCCGTAATCTTCAGGGTTCTGTTTTCACGAATCAGAAGTCTCACTCCAAGTTCATTTTCAAGTGTCTGAACATGTTTGAAAACCGTCGAAGGAGCATATTGCAGCAGATCCGCTGCCTTCTGGTAATTTCTTGTTTCGCATACAGTTACAAATGTCTGAAGTTCCCTGGTATCCATTCCTGTCCCTCCCGTTACTTCCATGAAAAATCAGAGAAACGCGTCCAGCACTGCCCCCGCCGGGTTGGCTCATCGTATTCTACTCTGGAGAAAAAGTCAATAGAAGCCGCCGGAATTTTCCGAAGGGTGCGATTACTGCCTTTCTTCACATTCTTCTTACGCCGGACAACACTGAAACACAGTGCTCCACCCGCCGATAAAACATCTGTTCTGTTTTGTGCACATGCACAGAATTCATGAGCGTTCCTTCCAAAATCATTACATTTCACACACAGTTTTTGAGCACACTTGTAAAAAGGAATTGACAGTAGATAAAAAGTTTCCTATAATTGAAGTAACTTTTTCAAATAAGTAAGGAGGATTGATTATGAAAAAGTTATTAGCTCTTGTAATCGCTCTTATCGTTGTTCTCT
>CACXHF010000480.1 GCA_902767305.1 uncultured Eubacteriales bacterium | reverse complement strand
AAATGGGATCCTTCTCCCGGACACGGCTGCGGCGCACGTCGGTTTTATCCGCAATGATCAGTGCGGCGGCAACGGGATCCGCGACAACGCCATTGGATTCATCATGATTGGCAATGGCTGAAACAATCCGGACGCGGTCCTGAACGGAGAGGTCCGTATTCTTCAGGATCTCGTTCGCCAGCAGCGCACCGTACTCGGCGTGATGCTTCCGGTTGATGGCATTCCCGATGTCATGCATGAATCCTGCAATCCGGGCCAGTTCGGATTCTTCCACAGGATACCCAAAGACCTGCAGGATTTCGGCGGCTCTCCCGGCCACAAGCTGCGTATGGGCAATGGAATGATCCGTGTATCCCAGCGCCCCCAGATTTTCATTGCCTCTTCGATAGTATTCCAGTATTTCCGGATTTCGAAGGATGTCTTCGTAATGCATTTCCTGTCTCCTTTCAGATGATTCTGAAAAATCTTTTCCTTTCCGGCTGTGAATTGGCAGCAGGAATTATTTGTGAGACAACATGCTCACATGAATTGAGATGAGTTATCTGTATAAAAGCAATCCTAGAAGAGATCGGAAGGGGAAATATCTCCTTCCGTCTTTTGCTGTTTGGAATACTGCAGTTGATTGTGATGATACAAAGGAAGCGGTAATGGTGCCTGACGAAAAAAAGCTGAATGTTTCGGCGGGATCCTGTCCCGGCCGGCTGTATGTCAGTCCGGGAAGCAATAACCGGAATGGAATCGACTGTTCCGGTCTTTTTATGGAATGTTTCCGGGATCAGGGCGGCAGCATTTATCAAGGGAGCAATACGATCTGTCGTTTCTACTGCACGGAAAAGGGGAAACTGACGTGCGGGGACCAGTACCTGCCCGAGATGGCGGTGTTCAAATGGAACGTACATACGCCGGACAAGTTCAACGATGATCCGGGGGATTTCCAGCATACCGGAATGGCTGTACACTGATCCGGTTGAAATCATCCATGCCAGTTCAGCTGCCGGACGTGTGGTGATAGACACCGGAAAGGGCAGGCGGCAGTACTGGAGAAAACTGAAGAATGACTCATATCAGAAACCGGATCCTGTTCCGATCGCGGAAGTCCAAACCGGATACATCACCGGCGGTAAGGGGAATTTCTGCTCTGGACCCGGCACAGATAATGAACGGATCCAGGTGTTGAACAGAGGTGATGTTTTCGAAATCCTCGAAGATTACAGCGGCTGCACAAAGTGCGTATTCAATGGAACGACGGAGTATGTGAAGGATGATTTTTCGCATAGAAGAAACACTTTTTGTAGTTAATCATGAATATATAACACACATAATGTTCCAAAAAACAACCAAAAATTGCTGTAAAACTGCAAAAATGGCTTGACGAATTTAAATAAACTGTAATAAAATAATAACGGTAAAACCTTAAAAAAAGGACTTGACAGAAATGTGGGCTAAGATTACGCTTTCAGAGCAGAGCAGAGCAGAGCAGAGCAGAGCAGAGCAGAGCAGAGCAGAGCAGAGCAGAGCAGAGCAGAGCGAAACTGTTCCCTTTCTTCATGCCCTTGAAAAATTGAATAATAAGAAACGTCGAACCTGATAGAGCTGCTATGCCTTGTCGGATTCGGCGTTTCATTGTTTCTATGGAATAAACACAGAAGCTGAGCAGGGCTATATTCTGAGATGACAGAAACACAGAAAGACAAAGCTGGCAGCTTTAAAAAGATAAACGGTCAGGAGTCATTATTACAGATCAGGAAAAATGTGTTGATGCTGAAGGAACGATAAGGAGGAATTGGGATGAGTGACAGATGCTTATAAATGGGATGAGCTGGTGTTCCGTTTACAGTGACTGGGGAGTAAAATGGGCTCAGGTAGAATTTCTTGATGGAGTACATAAGCGCTTTATTGCTGTTTCCGAGTTTGATTCAGAATGGAGTATAGTCCTGTCTGATGAGAGTATGATCGATATGATTATACAAGAAGAGTTTGAACTGGAAAAGCAGGAAGAAGTAATCAGGGGAGAATTTCCTGAGATTCTTCCCCAAATTGTAAAATCACCGTACAGTGCAGACATCTGTTTTGCCATGAAGTGTTTAAGACACTTTCCCGGACTTCAATCTAAAAAACAGTGGCAGAATGCTTCTGAAATGTTTATTCGTCCTTTCATTGGAAAAGAATCAGGAAATGTGATTTGATTTAAAGAATGATTGTCCAGGTGGAACAATTAGTGCTGCTGAAGGTTCGTTGCCAGGAGAAGAAACAAAAGGAGAATTGGTTCTGGAAGGTATTGGAAAAGACATGTAATAATGCATTTATGGACATCAGTTGATTTGACTGACATAAGCAAGCATGTCAGAACAGACCTGGCTTGAGACGGATTCTTATTGAAATGACTCACCCGGTTTGCATGCAGCCGGGTGAGCCTGTTTTATTATTGCAGACGAATAAACGTCTGCTTGTTTGAAATCGATATGTAATAGCAGAATAACGTTGGGGAATAGGGAAAGTAAGCTGAAATTTGAACTGAGTGACGGTAAAGCTTCATTAAGCAGACTCTGGGTAAAAGGAAATCAGTTCCCGGAAGAAATACGCATGAAAGAACTATAGCAGGTGATGCCCGAAGGTTACAAAAGTGTTGCAGCATTTTAAAGATCATCCCTCATAATCGACAGGGAATGACTCTTCACCATATTTACAGTCAATGAGATACTTAGACCCATATCGCTTCCTGAGAAGATCTACTGATGAACACAGCAGAAGGAAACGTCTTCAGGTTCGGAGGAAAAACGCGCGGATTCGAGCAAGTCATCAACGCCTCTTGTCGAGAAGATCAGGGAATCGTTTGACTCTACGCCTTTAACATTCGACGAGGAAACGATACTGGAAAGCAGCTTTTCTATAGTATCAGCATTTCGTGACAGAAGACTGCTTAGAGTTCATGAAGCGAGAAACCAGCTACCATCGAATGAAAAGTAAAATTTTCGTTT
>CACXHF010000479.1 GCA_902767305.1 uncultured Eubacteriales bacterium | reverse complement strand
GGCTGAATTCACCGTCTGTTACGATCTCAAGGGTGTAGTCATCAATCTTCTTAATGCCCACATCATCCCAGGAAACCGGAGCCTCAGCGGTCTGCAGGCTGTAAGCTTTGGCGTTCTTGATGGTGATATCCTGATCAGAGATGAAGTCGGCCATCTGGTTGGAGAGAACCGGATCCAGGCCCATCTTGTAGGAATAGATCATGGTATCCGCATTGATCGGTTCGCCGTTAGCCCAGCAGGCTTCCTTGCGAAGCGGAATGCGCCAGGTAACCGCATCCACCTGCTGCGGCAGATCTGCGGCAATTTCACCAATATAATGGAAGTTCCGGCCATTCTCATCCGGCACCGCGCGATAAAGCGTCGCCTGGCAGTAGGTTGCCGGTGTATTTACATTGCTCTGAACCGAGTTCTGCCCATTCAGAGTTTCCGTATCCGTCGCCAGATATGTTCTGAAGACTTTTTCTGCCGAGGCAGAAACCGCGAGACATGAAACGATCAGCATCAGCGCAAGCGCCAGAGTTAAAATCTTCTTCATTCCCTTTACTCTCCCTTTTTATGTTTTTATAAGAAAAGCTGTCACTGCAGCTGTTCCTATCAGTATTCCGGCCAGAATCAGCAGAATTCCGGCATCCCGGTGTCCGCCCACCCGTTCTCTGTACTTAGCATAATCCTCGGTTTCCGTCCTGCCGGACCGTGCCTCTCCCACAATCAGCCGTTTCAAAAAGCGAACACCCCATGCAAACGAGGCAAACATCCGCAGATTTGACAGAAGCCTCAGAAGACCGACCAGCAGAAACCCACTTCCGACAGAAAAGAAAAAATCGGAAACGCCGTGCATTCCGGTCAGGACAAACAGTACCGCTCCAAGGAAGACGGATACTGCAAACGGGTAGGGTGAATACCCCCGCAACCTCATCCCTCCTGTCCGGCCTTTGGATAAACTCCGAAAGGCATTTTGCATAAATTTCAGAATTTCATTCTTTTATTATCTGAAATAATACCAAATTTTTCCTTTTTTTGCAATTCCATTTTCCCAGTTTTGCAAAAACTAATTTGCGCTTTCCGAATTCGACTGCAGGGTTGTGAGATTTACAATTCCATTTCCCGCCGCTCCGCCGGCAGCCTGCAGTCTCTCTGCAGTTCCGGAATCATCCTCTGTTCACATACGGTCCGTTTCAGCCGGCCTTGTCCAAGGCCGGTCAATGGACGGGTTTGACTCTTGACAAGCCGCCTGATTTGGATACAATCAGGTCAGAGTCATTAACGGAGGTGAGAAAGCTGAAGACGAAAACAATGGATATGACCCGGGGTGAACCTGTCCGTCTGATTCTCCTCTTTCTGCTTCCAATTCTGGCAGGAAACATCCTCCAGCAGTTCTATTCCCTAGTTGATTCCTATATCATCGGACAGATCAACGGCATCACAGCCCTTTCAGCAGTCAGCACCTCCGGATGGCTTGACTGGCTGGTTCTCTCCATTTCCCTTGGTCTAACCCAGGGCTTTTCCATTCAGGGCGCACAGAACTTTGGTGCAGGCAGAATGGATGCGCTGAAACGAACCGTCGGTCAGAGTATTCTGCTGGCCGCCGGAAGCGTCGTCCTTATTGAACTGTTCTCCCAGCTGCTTCTTCGTCCGGTGGTAACACTGATGCAGACACCCGAGGAAATATTCGAGCTTGAAATTCTCTACCTGCGAATCATCTTTGCCGGTACTCCGCTGGTCATGATCGTCAATTTTCTGAGCGGCTTTCTGCGCTCGGTCGGCAACAGCCGGACGCCCCTGATCGCCATGATCTTTTCCACACTGACCAATGCCGTTCTCGATCTGCTGTTTGTGGGTCTGTTCCGCTGGGGCGTTGCAGGTGCAGCTCTTGCAACAGTCATCGCGCAGGGAGCTTCCTGTATCGTCTGTTTTGCTGCTGTCCTGCATCTTCCAATCCTCCACCCTTCGAAGCGCGACCTGATTCCGGATCTGTCCGTTTTGAAAAAACTGGTCCAGATCTCGTCCCCGATGGTCCTCGGAAACGTCGTCATCTCCATCGGTGCTATCGTTCTTCAGACCGTCGTGAACGGATTCGGATACCTGTTTTCTGCCGGGTACAACACTGCAGGACGTCTTCAGGGTCCGCTTGAAATTGCCGGTCTCTCCATCAGCTCAGCTGCCGGTACTTTTATCGCACAGAATTACGGTGCCGGCAACATGATCCGTGTGCGTGACGGTTTTCGGAAATCCTTTTACATTATCATTCTCACCTGTGTGGTTATCATGACCATTGTGCTGGTATTCGGCGAGCGTATTTTGCTGCTGTTCCTCAATGACGATCCGGCCGTGGTCGAGCAGGTTCTCCTTTACGCCTCACGTT
>CACXHF010000478.1 GCA_902767305.1 uncultured Eubacteriales bacterium | reverse complement strand
CGCATAACAAAAATAATCCCTGACAGAGCGGGCCTCCCGTTCTGTCAGGGATTATTTACAGTCTGGTTCAGCAGTCAATTTCTGTCTGATACAGTTCGAAAATCAGTATTCAATGTTCACAGACAGACAATCCGTTTCACTTTTCAGCGGGCATTTCGCCCTCTCCTGTTTTATCCGGAGACGCTGCCTGCATCTTCTGGACGGTCCGTTCTGCCGCACGGTCATAAGCCTGCTGATAGAACAGTTCCTGAGAGGAAACAGCCGGATTGTTTTCCGGTCTCAGTCTCAGGTAATTGCCGTCCGGCTGCATGACTCTCGCCTGAACATTATCTGCAAGCATTGTTTCAAACATTTCAAGGAGACGCGCACGCAGTCTGGCATCTTCTATGGGCACTCCGACTTCAACCCGTTTAAGCGTATTTCTGGTCATCAGATCTGCAGAGGCAATATACATCCGCATCCGCTCACCTTTGCCGAAGATGTAGATTCTAGAATGCTCAAGAAGTCGTCCCACAATACTGATTACACGTATATTTTCCGTATATCCGGGAATTCCGGGGGTCAGGCAGCAGATACCGCGAATAATGAGATCAACCTTAACTCCTGCCTGGCTCGCCTCAATCATTTTTTCAATCAGCGTACGGTCCGTCAGGGAATTCACTTTAAATCCGATATAGCCTTCCAGCCCGGCCTTGGCGCGTTCGATTTCCGTATCCATCATCGCCATCAGTCTGTTCTGGAGACAGTGAGGCGCAACCAGCAGCTTATTCGAGTTCTCAACGGTTTCCCCCATAGACAGCTTGTTAAAGACTTCGTTTGCTTCCTCACCGATTTCCTGATCGGCCGTCATCATGCAAATATCCGTATACAGTCTGGCTGTTTTTTCGTTGTAGTTTCCGGTCCCGATCTGAGTGTAATAAACCGTCTTTCCATCCTCAATCCGGGTTATCAGGCAGAGCTTGCTGTGTACCTTATATCCTTCAAGGCCGTAAATAACCGTGCATCCCGCTTCCTCCAGCCGTCTGGACCACTCAATGTTGTTTTCCTCATCAAAACGTGCTTTGAGTTCCACCAGGACAAGAACTTCCTTGCCGTTTTCAGCTGCATCGCACAGTGCTTCGACAACTTTGGACAGCTTGGCTACCCGATACAGCGTCATCTTGATGGAGCCGACATTATCGTCTTCTGCTGCCTCCTGCAGCATATCCAGAAAAGGCTTCATGCTCTCATACGGATAGGAAAGCATCTTGTCCCCCTGATGAATCTGCGAAAGAATCGGCTGTCCGGGCTCAAACATGGCAGAGCGCTGCGGTACGCGGCGCGGATAGAAAAGCTCTGTTTTCTGGCGAAGTTCATCCTGAATCCGAAATACAAACGAGAGATCCAGCGGTGTATTTGCTTTGAAAACATATCTCTTTTTGACATTCATTTCCTTGCAGAGCCGATCAACCAGCGCATTATCCAGCTGCCGGGACAATTCAAGACGGACAGGCGCCAGACGTTTGCGCCGCTTCATCAGCTCAGCCATGAATTCCCGATAATCATGATCTTCATCATAGAGCGCATCTGCATCTATGTCTGCATTTCTTGTGACACGTGCCAGGGACTTTGCCTTCACATAATACCCGGGGAATACCTTGTAGATAAAGTGAAGAATCAGTTCTTCCACCAGTACATAACGTTTTTCTTCACCAGGCACTTCAATCAGACGGGGAAAAATGCCTGCATTACAAGGAACGATGCCGATACGTCCGCGCCCGTTTTTCCGTTCAAGCTCGACAACTGCATAAATGTATTTCCCCCTCAGGAACGGGAACGGCTGACGCGGTTCCACAATGATCGGGGCGATCAGCGGCGCAATCTGTGAATCAAACACCCGCTCAAGCCGCTCACTGTCCTGCCGGCCGATCTTCCTGAAGTCCACAATCCGGATCCCCTGTGCCTCAATCAGCTCCATCAGTTCATTGTAACAGGCGCTCTTTCTCTTCCCCAGTTCCGCAACCTGTTTAAGAATCGCTTCAATCTGTTCTTTTGCCGTCAGATTGGTTTTGTTGTCTCTGTTTTTCG
>CACXHF010000477.1 GCA_902767305.1 uncultured Eubacteriales bacterium | reverse complement strand
CGGTGTTCTGCCGGTATTGTTCACAGTTATGATTATTCCGTGAATCATTCATGTTTCACGCTGCTTATATTCTCTCATTTTCCCGAACAAAAAAGATTTCAAATTGTTTTTGATGAATAATTTCTTCAGATCAACACCCCTTCACAGATCATTCCTGCAGTTCAATCTGTCATCAGGTACTTTCTCAATCTGAACAGGGAGTAAAGCGGGATACTCCATACCTGTGTTTCCCCACTCTGATTCATTCCCACATTTCTGAGAGAAGTCCTGAAAGCTCTTTCAGGCTGATATCGTTCGCAAAACAGTTTCAGGCTTTTTGCTTTGGTATTATCTGCTGCCTTCACTTCAACCGGATAAAGCAGACCGCCTTCATCGGTGAGGAAATCCACCTCTGCATTCGCACTGGACGTCCAGTACCATACATTGATGTTCAGGCTTTTCATCTGTGAAAGCACATAGTTCTCCGACAGTGCACCTTTATAGTGAATGAACCGGTCGTCCCCGTCCAATATCGTCCTGTAGAACACATTCGATCTTCTGCATAACAGGCCTGAATCCGCCATGTACACCTTATATGAGGAATAATCCGCCTCACCGGAAAGTGGAATCTCCGGCTTTTCTACCAGATACACCTGATAAATAAGGCCTGCATCCACAAGCCACTTTACTGCATTTTCAAGTTCCTTTGCTCTGCAGCCCGATTTCACATGTGAAAAGATGAATTTATGATTGTCTTTGGCAAGCTGCGATGGAATAGATTCCCAGATCATCCGAATTTTCGGCAATTCTGAAACAGGCGCATGTTTGCCAAAGTCATCTGCATAATCCTGCAAAATCTCATCCTGTTTTTCAGTGATCGCATCCATTCTGTGAGTCTCAACCCATTTTTTGACAACTTCCGGCATTCCTCCGATAACATAGTAAAGCTTCAGGTAGCGGATCAGCGGCACCGAATAAAGCTCCGGGATCTCTCTTTCAGGTTCTATCCTGTTCAATCCGTTGATCAGAGCCTCACCCCCGTCCGCGCAGACAAATTCATCAAAAGACATGGGATACATCCTCATCCGGTTAACTTTCCCGACTGGGAATGAAATATTCTGCTGCCCGATGGCTACCCCAAGCAGCGAACCCGCTGCAATTACGTGCAGATCCGGCTGATTTTCACAAAAGTATTTGAGGCTGGTCACCGCACGCGGGCACATCTGAATTTCATCCAGGATCAGAAGTGTTTTTCCCGGCACAATCTGTTTCCCACGCCGGATGTTTCCAAGTTCGTCCAGGATACGGTCAATTCTGTAATCGTGATCAAAAGCAGAGGCAAGCGTTCCATCTTCTTCAAAATTATAGTAAGCGGTATCCTCAAACTCATTTTTCCCAAATTCAAGAATCGTGTATGTCTTTCCACACTGACGCACACCCGTCAGTAAAAGCGGCTTCCGGTCGCTTCGGTTCTTCCATTCTATAAGCCGTGCCGTCATGTTTCTTTTCAATTAATCGCACCCCCTCATGGCTCATTTTACATTTATTCAATGGAAAAAACAATATGATTATCATTTATTCGATCGAAAAAATGTTAATCATTTCATTCGTCTTGTTAAAATGACTGCCTCTTCCTGCCGTCTATTGACTGCTCTTATCTCACCGACCGAAAACACTGCACTTCTTCAGACTCTTTGTTAAATTTTCCACTGAAATATCACATCAGACCCGAACAGCCAGAAAGTTAAAGATTTTCACAGCGTCAGATACCTTCATCTTTCAGAAAAGCTGCTTGCTGCAATACGATCTCCCGAATTCTTTCGAACAGATTTTATCTTCATCGCCATTCAGCATTTCAGTTTCCAAAGTACATCACTTTGTGTAATACCAAAGCTCACCAAACCATGAAGCCCCTCTCCCTCCTTGACAGCCATAATCCAGGAAAGAATCAGAAACTACAGTCCGGCTCTCCCGTCACGGCTGAGGCATCCACCTGTGAAACGTGGATGTTTGTCTCCTCCTTCGCTGCAATCAGTACAGCACCGACAGAGGAGCTGCTCCGGAGCTGAACGTTCATATCACATTCTGTATCAGTTCATCATCAAAAGCACGATACATGCTATCATTCAAGTTGTTCTCTTCACCGCTCAATTTGGGGAAACATCCTCACAATGTTCCCTGGCCACAAAGCCGTGCATTCCCTCCAGAATACTCGCCGCTCAAACATCCACACACTCACGGAGAAATGAACTCCACCTGCGCAAACACCACGAAGATACTGTTGCTGCCGCATCATGTAATATTTTCCACAGAAAAAAGAACGCCTGGCCGATCATTATCTCCAGGGTCTGCGTAGTGAGCTCCATGAACTCTCCGATACTCGAGATAGACTTTTCATTCACGTGGCAGTTCTTCCCTCGGAACTGTTCAACCGGATAAATGGTCCTTCTGTTTCACCCGCCAGACACATGATCGGCAATGAGCAGAATGTCTGTTCTGCAACTTCCAGTGTTTCACCACTCCCACCAGCACTCGAAATTCTCCGGCAGTGTGATTTCATCTTCCTGTCAGCTCTGCTGCAGGCG
>CACXHF010000476.1 GCA_902767305.1 uncultured Eubacteriales bacterium | reverse complement strand
TTGAGGAATCGGACCGGGTCAGTGCGTCTGAATCAGGGGCGGCAGCAGACAGTGCTCTTCAGTACTATCGTCTGCTGCTTGAGGAGCGAACAAACTCGCTTTTTGAGTGTAAACGAAAACTTTGCTATTTGGAAATGCCGGAAAAGTATGTTACAATTCAAAAGTCAGGTCAGATGCATGCGCTGCTCAGTAAAGCAGGAATATACAGTGCATCAGCACGTCTGAAAGAAAACGACCTGATTGTGGATGCGGGATGGATTGTCCGCAAAAATCCGGACATGGTTGTGAAAATAGTTCCTTCCGGGTTTCTGAGAAACGGTTCCGGAAAAGCAGATGCGGAAAGGATTCTGCAGGAAATCAGGCACCGTGAAGGATTTGACGGTATATCTGCAGTGAAGTCCCGATCTATGCTGTTGCTCTCAGAAGATGTGATTCTGAATCCCTGTATGGAATGCGCAGGAGCACTGATTCTGGCGTTTCATGCCTATCCTGAATTGTTTGATGATGTGGATCTTGGGACGGCAATTGGAATGCTTCGGGATGAAAGCGGGTTGGAGGGACTGACAGAACTGTATTATGCTGAACAGGACGGAGGATGAACATGAATATTCTGATCATAGATGGACAGGGCGGAAAACTTGGGAGAAAGCTGATCGAGAGCATACGAAAAGAATGTCCGGATTCCGAAATCATGGCGGTAGGAACTAACAGTACTGCATCGATCAATATGATGCGTTCTGAATGTGCGGATCATATTGCCACGGGGGAAAATGCAGTCATTGTCGGCTGCCGGAAGGCAGATATTATTGTTGGCCCGTTCGGCATTGCAATGGCAGATTCCATGTTTGGTGAAATATCACCGGCTATGGCAAATGCTGTAGCATCCAGCCAGGCGCATCGGGTACTGATTCCAATGAATCTGTGCGATACCTATGTAGCCGGAGTAGTACAGGGTTCTCAGGCGATTATTGACGATGCCATAAAATATATCAGCCAGTTAACAGGAGGCAGAAATGACGAAACGACAAGCGTCTGATCTTCACATTCGCAGAATGACCTATTCTGCTCTGTATCTGGCTATTGCTCTGATTCTGCCTTTCCTGACCGGACAGATTCCACAGATCGGGGCAATGCTCAGTCCCATGCATATTCCCGTTTTGCTCTGTGGGTTTCTCTGCGGACCACTGTATGGGACGATTGTCGGATTTATTGCTCCGATTCTCCGGTCATTTCTGTTTGGCATGCCGAGACTTTATCCCTCTGCAATCGGAATGGCATTTGAACTTGCAGCTTATGGTTTTACCGCAGGTTTTCTTTACCGTTTTTTCTCAGGAAAAAAAGGCGGTATTTATGTCACGCTGATTCTTTCCATGATTATCGGGCGTATTGTATGGGGCATAGCCAGAGTTGTTCTTGCAGGAATTGCACAAACTGAATTTACGATAGCGCTTTTTATCGCAGGAGCATTTACGACTGCCATTCCTGGCATTATTCTGCATATTGTTCTGATCCCTGTTCTGGTTTATGTCATGGAAAAAGCCGGACTTTCTCTGAACGGACAAAAGTTCAGATAAGATCCGGTGTAGGAATTACCACGCCTGTGCAGGAGAATTAGCCGAAACAGGCAACACTGCCGGAAGTGCTGGCCATGGAGGAAACATGAAAACGCTTTATCTGGAATGTGGAATGGGTGCTGCCGGCGATATGCTGACTGCTGCACTGCTTGAACTGATGCCTGACCGTGAGAAAACTGTCCGCCGCCTGAATGCACTTGGTCTGCCTGGAGTCGTATATAAAGCTGAACCGGCCGAAAAATGCGGCGTCATCGGTACACACATGCGAGTAACCGTTCAGGGACAGGAAGAAGAATCAGAGGACGTCCACGATCACAATCACCATCATCATGAGAATAATCACGATGCAGAGGAGCATGAGCATCACCATCATCATGAGAATGATCATGACGCAAAGGAGCATGAACATCACCATCATCATAGGCATGCGCACATTCATGAGGAGCATCACCACCATGAGCAGATGCACAGCCATGCAGACGCGGCCAGAGAAACAGAACCTCACCATGAGCACTGGGAGCATCACCACCATCATGTACACTCCAGTCTGTCAGATATTGAAATGGTGATTCGTTCTCTGGACATTCCAGATTCCGTCAAAGAGGATGCCTGTGCGGTGTATCAGATTATCGCCAGGGCAGAGGGACAGGTTCATGGCAAGAACATGGAACAGATCCATTTCCACGAGGTGGGAACGATGGATGCGGTAGCGGATGTTGTTGCTGTCTGTTTCCTGATGCACGAAATCAATGCTGACAGCGTCTGTGCCAGTCCGGTGCATGTGGGTTCCGGTTATGTCCGGTGTATGCATGGAATTCTGCCTGTTCCAGCTCCTGCGACTGCACTCATTCTTGAAGGGATTCCCACATATGGAGGCAAAATCGAGGGAGAGCTGTGTACCCCGACCGGTGCTGCGCTGCTCCGGCATTTTGTAAGCACCTTTGGCGATCGTCCGCAAATGGTAACGAAGTCAATCGGCTATGGAATGGGTATGAAGAACTTTGAACGTGCAAACTGTGTTCGTGCTTTCCTTGGAGAAACACAGGGAAAAAAAGAAGAGATTGTAAAGCTGGAGTGCAATCTGGATGATATAACCGGCGAGGCTTTGGGATTTGCAATGGAACGTCTGTTTGAAGCCGGAGCACGGGACGTATACTGGCAGCAGATTGGAATGAAAAAGAGTCGACCGGGTATTCTGCTGAGTGTAATTACCAGTCCTGAGGATGCAGATACCCTGGCACAGCTGATGCTGAAATATACAACCACGCTTGGCGTACGGCGGGAGAATCTGAGCCGGTATTTTCTTGACCGGGATCTGATGAAAGCCGAGACAGCTTTGGGCGAAGTGCACGTGAAAATCTCTTCCGGCTATGGAATATCCAAGTGGAAAGCAGAGTATGATGATATGGCAGCAATCGCAAAAAGTCATGGAATCCGACTGGAGGATGTTCAGGCAGAACTGAAACTGCCTGAATAAGAACAGGAATCCGGATAATTGATGCAAGGAGTATATATGAAAAATCGTCTGATTGTACTTCTGGCTTTCTCTGTGGCGCTCCTTCTGATTCAGTTTTCCGCATCTGCGGATGAAGCAACCTATACAGTTCATTTTTCCGGTTATATTTTCCCAGGAGATCACAGCGTGGATGTCCGCTATGACGATACCTGGTTTACAGAGAAAGCAACCGAATATCATCATCCGCTGGCACAGTTGTCCATGGGTACCGCCATGGCAGCATTCAGACCGAAAACAAGCGCTGGGACTGAATATGCAGACAGCGCAGTCCACATTCGGGGATTCTTTGAGACAGCCGGATTTACAGATATCGTCTCCAGTGATTATGAGAAGTCTCCAACGATGTACACCATTTCCAGCTGCATTGCCAGAAAGGAAATAACGGAAGGCGGTGAGCCATTTACCCTGATTGCTGTTGCGGTATGCGGTGGATTCTATCAGCGTGAATGGATGTCGAACTTTACAGTGGATGACGGAGTTCGGCATAAAGGTTTTTCCACGGCAGCTGAACTGGTAGAAAACAGGGTATTTGGCTATATCGCACGAAGAAAGCTGAATAATCAGAGAATCAAAATCTGGGTCGTTGGATTCAGTCGGGCTGGAGCTGTTGCAAATACGGTAGGTGCGGATCTGTATGATTCAGAGATTGTTGCACCGGAAGACCTGTTCGTTTACACCTTCGCAGCTCCCAACACAACGAGAAAAGTGGAGCATGACTATCCGAACATTTTCAACATTGTGGGGAAAATGGATGTGGTTCCGAAAGTCCCTCTGGCAGGATGGGGATATCAGCGGTATGGAAGAGATATGTTTACTCCTTCGAGGGAAACAGATACAGAATTCGAAACGGCCTTCCGGCGAACGGATATAATCTTCCGGAAACTGACTGGTGAATCATTCTGGACGAATGTCGGCGTAAACACGGAACTGTATCTGTTCTTCGAATATCTTCTTTATCTTATTCCGACTCCAGGGGTATATACCCAACACATTCAGTCGATTGCGGTCAACGTGATCGGAGATAAATCCCTGAAGAACGTCTTTAATCAGGCCTTGTATCTGCTGAAAGACAGCAGCCTGATTAACGATTCGAATCGGGATGAGGCTGAGGAACTGATTAACTTCATCCTGCGACAGGCGATTGACCTGGTGGATGATGACGGCGAAATGATAACCTCCTGGAGATCAAATGCCACGATGGCCGGCAATCTAGCTCACGAACACTGTCCGGAAATGTATATGTCATGGATGCTTTCCTCTGATAATCCGGAGGAAATCTTTACTGATTCACAAGAGTATTTCCGTTTTGTTTATCAGGGAAGCGGAAATCTGGCCGTAGTAGACCGGGAAACGAACCAGTGTGTTCTGGCTGTAAACAACGACGGCAAAGATTATACGGAATACATAACGGAAGAAGAAAAAAAAGCTTTTTCCGAGTATGGCATTGAAATTCAGAAATCAAAGCTTTTTTACTCAGCCAGCCAGTCGGGTGTCCTTATTCTCGTTATTCCCAGGGATCGGGTCTATGATCTTTACGAGTTTTCGGCAGAAGAAGGGGATAGTTCCGTATATGCAGCCTCTTTGTCAACTGCC
>CACXHF010000475.1 GCA_902767305.1 uncultured Eubacteriales bacterium | reverse complement strand
TCTTGCTCAAGGGAGACGGTATTCTTAAAATTGTTAAGGGAATTTATCAAAGTTTCTGTTGGAGGAAGACTATCGTGCACTTTTCGCCGTCTCCTATGTTCATAATATTTTCAATTCAGAGTATTCACCAATATTAATAAAAAATAACAGTTGACATAAGAGAAATGCAGACGTAAGATGGACTCAATAAAATGGAAGAACTGAATTTTTAAAAGGATTCACGGGTTTACAGAACGGAAGCTTTCATGAACGGGGACAGGACCGGCAGGCGCAACATATGCAGGCCGGGGCCGTAGCGAGAGCAGAGTCAGGGAATCCGGGCTCGCACGTTTAAGAAATAAAAGGGCTTTCCGGTGTACAGAACCTCAGGAATCCGGATGGGTACATTCACAGCAAGAAAAAAGGAGAGAACAGGTATGTCAGATACGGAAAAGAGAACTGTTTTTACAGACTATGACAGCTTTCTGTTTCATCAGGGCACTAACTATGAGGTTTATCATAAACTGGGCGCTCACCCGGGCGAGGCTGAGGGTGTGCAGGGAACATGGTTTAACGTCTGGGCACCCAATGCACAGTATGTATCAGTCATAACGGCGAGAACAGGCTGGGAAAACGAGCAGTGGATGCATCGCAGCGAGGGCGATCCCGGAGTCTGGGAGTGCTTTCTGGCCAATGTCGGACAGGGGGATGCCTACCGCTACGTCATTACGGGGGCTGACGGTGTAAAGCGCTATAAATCCGATCCCTATGCGTTCTGGTTTGAGAGACGTCCGAATAATGCTTCCATCGTCTGGAATCTGAACAATTATCAGTGGCATGATGAGATCCATCAGGCGCAGAGGGACAACACCAAGGCATTGGAAAAGCCCATGTCCATCTACGAGGTGTATCTGGGATCCTGGAAAAAAGGATTCCGCGATGAATACGATGAAGACGGATTCATGAATTACACGCAGTATGCGGATGATTTGGCCCAGTATCTCACCTATATGGGCTTTACCCATGTGGAACTGATGGGAATCTGCGAGCATCCGTTTGACCTGTCCTGGGGATATCAGGTGACGGGTTTCTATGCGCCCACTGCCCGTTACGGAACGCCGGATGATTTCCGGTATTTCGTGGACCGCATGCATCAGGCCGGCATTGGCGTCATCCTGGACTGGGTGCCTGCTCATTTCCCGAAAGATGCGTTTGCCTTAGGCTGGTTTGACGGAACGCCGCTGTATGAAAACAGCGATCCGCTGCGGCGTGAGTTCCCGGTATGGGGAACGCTGGCCTTTGATCACGGCAAGCCGGAGGTACGTTCTTTCCTGATTGCCAACGCCCTGTACTGGATCAAGGAGTTCCATATTGATGCACTGCGCGTGGATGCGGTGGCGTCCATGCTGTACAATGACTATGACCGCTCTGAATGGCGTCCGAACAAGTTCGGCGGCCGCATGAATCTGGAAAGCATGGACTTTCTGCGGCAGCTCAATTACGAGGTCTGCGGACAGACGACCGGTTTCCTGATCGCCGAGGACAGCTCTGCTGAATGGGGTATCACGGAACCTGTGGATCACGGCGGGCTGGGCTTTACCTTCAAATGGAACATGGGCTGGATGAATGATACACTCCGGTACATGAATCTTGACCCGGTCTACCGGAAGTGGCATCATGGCATTCTGACGCATATCGCCGATTATGCCTTCACGGAAAATTATGTCCTGGTGCTCAGCCACGATGAAGTGGTTTATGGAAAAGGGACCATGGTCAGAAAGGCACCGGGTGAGCAGCAGGACCGCATGGGCACTCTCAAGACGCTTTACACCTGGCAGTTTACGTTCCCCGGAAAGAAACTGCTGTTCATGGGACAGGAATTTGCGCAGGACAGGGAATGGAATGTCAAGCAGAGCATTGACTGGAATCTGGCGGATGATTTCGCTCACCGCGATATTATGCAGTGCGTGCAGAACCTGCTGAACATTTACAGGAACTATCCGGTGCTTTATATGGACAGCAAGAATCCGGTCACGTTTGAGTGGGTGAACCGGAACGATGCGGACAGAAATATTGTAGCCTTTATCCGTCGAAATCCGTGGAACTATGACGGAGCCGTACTGGTGGTCTGCAATTTTACGTCTGTCCAATATCATGATTACACGGTCGGCGTGCCCATGGAAGGTCTGTACCGCCGGATCTTCTCGACATATGACAGCCTGCCCGGTCAGGGAAATCCTGCGGAGGTCGGCGGAATTCCGCCGCTGACAGCGCAGCTGCATGATTGTGACGGTTATTCGCATATGCTGACTTACAGCCTGCGGGCTTTTGAGTCAATCATCATTGAATTCCCGACACATGGATGATAACAAAGCCGCAGACGGCGGAGGGTGAGCTCCGCAGCGGAATGCGGAAGAGGTCAGATACAGATTAACACTGGATGAAAGTGCTGCCTGACTTTGTCGGTGCAGCGTTTTCATCCTTTTTTCTTGTACTCCGGCATGAATTCCGGCCTTTTCCCTGAAGAATGAAATATTTCCGTGCCGACAGACTTTCCGGAACGACGGAACAGAGCTGCAGAGCATATCCCGGTACAGACCGGAGGCTCAGGTGCGGAAACTTCTCCGGACAGAGGCCAAACCGTTGAAGTCAGAGAACCGGCAGAATGACGGTTCCAGACGATATCAAATTACTCGGATAGATTGGAGAAAACAGATTAATGGCAGATGTTTTGGTGCAGCAGGTAATGGATTCCGTCTTCAGCGATGAAACCCGTTGTTTTCGGACGCCGGAGGAACCGGAGGTCGGAGATTCAGTGACGATCCGGCTGCGGATCCAGAGAGGTTCGGGGGCATCGGTTGCCCTGCTGAAAGGATTCCCGGCACTCCGGGTTCCCATGCAGATCCGGAAAACCGACGATTCTTTTGACTGGTTTGAAGCGTCTATTGTGTGCGAGGACAAGTCGAAGATTTTCTATTCCTTCCTTATCGAGGTTGAGAAAACGATGATTCTGTACGACCGGGTGGGGACCCATGTAGTCAGTACAGTTCCTTCGACGGATTCGAAGCATGCATTCCGGATATATCCGGGGTTCCATGTTCCTGAATGGTCCAAAGGAGCGGTTCAGTACCAGATCCTTGTTGACCGGTTCTGCAACGGAGCCTCCGCAAACGATGTGCAGAACAGGGAATACCGCTACACCAGATGGTTTGCCCGGCCGGCCAATTTCTGGGGAGAGCTGCCCGGGGAAGACGACTGCTGCTGTTTCTACGGAGGAGATCTCCAGGGTGTCCGTGATAAGCTTGATTATATTCAGTCGCTCGGGGTTGAGGTCATTTACTTCAATCCGATCTTCATCACCCCATCCACACACGGGTATGACACACAGGATTATGCGCACATTAATCCGCACCTGACGGTGATGCCCGTGGACGAAGGGAATAATCTCGAGGAATGGGATTTTGACAACACGCACGCCTCAAGGTACATCAACCGGACGACACGAAAGGAGAATCTTGAGGCCAGTGATGCCTGGTTCGCAGATTTCTGCCAGGAAGTTCACAGCAGGGGAATGCGGATCATTCTGGACGGTGTGTTCAATCACTGCGGATCGTTCAGCAAATACCTGGACCGTGAGGGCATTTACAGGGAAAGCCCGGACAGCTATCTGCCGGGGGCTTACCGGAATCCGGAGAGCCCGTACAGGTCCTGGTTCTCGTTCCGTGATGACGAGAGCTATAACAGCTGGTTCGATGTTCCCACGCTTCCGAAGCTGTTCTATGAACATTCGGTAGATCTCTGCGAAGAAATACTGAGTATCGGGGAAAAGTGGGTTTCTCCGCCTTACTGCGTAGACGGCTGGCGGCTGGATGTGGCCGTTGATCTCGGACAGAGCCGGGAGTTTAATCATATGTTCTGGAAAGAATTCCGCCGCAGGGTAAAGGCACGGAATCCGGAGGCTGTGATTCTCGCTGAACATTATGGAGATCCCTCTGAATGGCTGAGCGGGGATGAGTGGGATACGGTCATGAACTATGATGCGTTTATGGAACCGGTCACCTTTTTCCTGACCGGCATGGAAAAGCATTCGGATTATCGCAGGGATGATCTGCATAATAACGGCGAAGCCTTTTTCAACATGATCACGGAGAGCATGGCACATATGCCCGGACCGAGTATCCTGTGTGCCATGAACGAACTGAGCAACCATGACCACAGCCGGTTTATGACCAGGACAAACGGGCGGTCAGGCAGAGTGAATTATGCCGGACACTGGGCGGCGTCTGAAAACATTCATCCTGAAATCTACCGGGTTGCGACCCTGATTCAGATGACATGGCCGGGTGCTCCGACCCTCTATTACGGCGATGAGGCAGGCGTAACGGGCTGGACGGATCCCGATAACCGGCGGACCTATCCGTGGGGAAACGAGGCTGAACAGCTGATTGATTTCCACCGGAAGATTGCCGCACTGCGTACCCGGATGCCGCTCCTGAAAAACGGATCCGTACAGAAACTGGCTGCGGGCTATGGTTATATTGCGTATGTACGGTTTGATGAGAAAGACACGGTTCTTGTTCTGTGCAACAGCCTTGCCCATGCAATTGAAGTGGATCTTCCGGTTCAGAGAGTCGGTCTGGAGGACGGGGTGACGCTGCTGAAGCAGTTTATCACTTCGACGGAAGGCGTGTCGGACAACGTGACCGCGGCAGGTACTGTGGAAGAGGGAATTGTACGGCTGAGAATTCCCTCGTGTGGGGCTGCAATTTATACGCTGGAAACAGTGAAAGCCAGTGAAGAAAAGGAAGTCGCTGAACCGGTTTCTGCGGCGCTCTGCCCCGACGGTGTGTGCGGAGTGTCCTCAGAAAGATCAGGCAGTGAACTGGAACCGGCAGAGGTACAAAAATGAGTCCCCGCTTTTCCTGAATCCTGAGACCGGACGCACCCGGGTTGTTATTCCAGTCAGCCGGGGATCAGGCGTCCCCCTGTCTCCGGTTACACAGAGATGAAAAAAAAGGAGAATGAGATGAAGATTACGAGCTTTTATCCACTGATAGCCACTTCCGACCCGGAGTCCGTCATGCAGCTGTTTGAGGAACTGGGATTTAACCGGCAGCATACCAAGACGGGAATTTCGGATATGGACCTCACAGGTGTTGTCATGAAGGACCCGAATGGTTTCCATGTGGAAGTGACAGATGGCAATTTTCCCGGTGACCGGCTGATCATCCGTATGAATGTGGACGATCTGGACGAGGCCGTTGAACTGCTGACAAAGCGTGGCTTCAGGAAGGCCAAAATCTTTAAGGAAACAGAGGAAACCTCATCTTCCAAATTCTGCATCATGGTCTCCCCGTCCGGGTTCATCCTGGATGTTATTAAGCACGTCCACTGATGCAGGGAAAGCAGATGCAATGAAAAGCGGAATCCGGCTCCTGATGCCAGTCCTGTTTTTCAGTGCCTGAATCTGCCTTTTCGGTGAAAATCCGGTCTCCGCTCTGACCGGACAGTTTCTGCCTGTGGTGCTGATTATCCACCGGGGTCATCTTCGTGCACCGTGCGGGGACAGGTCCGATTCTGCAGCTGTTTCTATCCGGAAAAGACTGTCTTTACCGGAGGCGTAACCTTCCCCCGTGATGGAGACATCTGTACGCGCAACCGTTTCTTCAGCAGCAGGACGCGGTTCGATCTTGCTGCTGATCCCCTGGCGATCGACCTCATGAACCCTGTGCCGGAAAACGGGATCAGGGAATATCAGGACAGAAAGAACGAGAACATTCTGAAGATCGCAGGCTTTCATCTGCTTATCATCATGAAGGACCCCGAATCTGCCATCTGACTGTTTGAGAAACTGGACTTTGAGAGATGCCATGCAAGGGAAGATCGGCATAACCCGCATTCCGGACGTTCGGATACAGGACGTCAGCGGCTTCCCGTGGACGTTGTCCGGAAGAAGGAAAATGGACGCTGATCCGCCCGAACGTGGACCCTTGACCATCGGATTTCTGACCGCCTGCGGATTCAGAAAACTCAGGCAGGGGCAGGACGGCGAACACCGGTTCTGCCCTGTACTATTACCGGCGGTATCTCCGGGGAACATCGTGGAGATATTTACACATCAGACAATCAATATTGAGGAGGAAAGACACTATGAAGATCACAACCTTTGATCCAATCATCGTGACGAACCATTTCGAAGACGTTGTCAGTCTCTTTGAAGCGCTTGGCTTTGAGAAGAAGCATGCACCTGTCACCGACCTGGGCGATCATAAAGTGCGCAGCTTCCGCATGAAGCATCCCGAAGGCTATCATGTAGACGTAGCGGAGAGCGCAAACGTTGACCGGGACATCTCCTACATCCGGATGAATGTGGACAACTTCGACGAAGCTTATCAAATCTTCATGGATCATGGCTTCACGAATCCGAGAGGCGACGGAACCATTGATTCCAAGAGCTCCAAGGCTGCGTCGCTGATTTCCCCTACCGGATTCAGAATGGCCCTCGTCCAGCATATCAAGAATCACGACTGAAATCATTGAGAAGCAGCTCCGGAAAAGACGTCCGGCATCGGCTGCTTTGACATTCGGGCTCATCAGGAAGCTGCGAAAGAGGCTCTGATGAGCCCGAATTTTTAATGCTTTGGGTCCTGCGTGGATGACCGCATTTTCACACCTGAACGATCTGCCGGTATCTTCCGGATGAAATCCGCCAGGAATTTTGACGGACTGTCCGGGAATTTGACTGGCACATTCGGAATTCTATCCGGCTGCCCTGAAGACCGTGCGGCAGGCGTCTGTGCCGTCCGTGTGAAGGTCTGCCCGGACAAAGGCACGGCTTATCCGGCTGGAGAATACCGGCAGGCCTGGAGAATACGGTTTTCTCCAGCAACGATTGCCGGGGCATGGCATGACTTTCGTCCCGGTGAAGCAGGATAAAAAGAGCTTTGAGGGATGAAAAACGGATTGTACTGCTGCCTGCCCTGTCTC
Organism: uncultured Eubacteriales bacterium; assembly: GCA_902767305.1. Classification (GTDB taxonomy): domain Bacteria; phylum Bacillota; class Clostridia; order Christensenellales; family Aristaeellaceae; genus Ventricola. The sequence continues at coordinate 820 of CACXHF010000475.1, read as the reverse complement.
TGATGACGGACGTCATGTCAGTAATGGCTGAGGGCACCATCGAGAAGAAAATCGCAGAAGAGCTTCTGGTCCAGGCGAGGGCGAAGCAAAAGGCGGAGAATTCTATTGGCGCTGTTTCACTTTTACAGAGAGCGGCGGATATGGGCAACGCGGAAGCCCAGGATGCCCTGGGAGTCTGTTATTTCAGGCAGCTGGGCGTGGAACGGGATTACGAAAAGGCGTTTAACTGCTTCATGCTGGCGGCCGAACAGGGGAATGCGGAAACGCAGCGCCATGTGGGTCTCTTCTGCAGAAACGGATTCGGCGTGAAACAGGATTTCGAAAAAGCCGCTGAATACGATCTGCCGGCAGTGGATCAGGGAAATGCCGGCGTCATGAATAATCTCGCCTTCCTCTATGATCTGGGCGTGCAGGGTTCACCGGATCACGAACAGGCAGCTAAATATAATATAATGACTGCGGATCTGGAAAACGCGGCGGGTCGGTATAATCTCGGGATCTGTTCTCAGGAGGGCAAAGGTGTAAAACAGAGCTTCGAAGAAGCCCTGCGGGATTATACACCGGCCGCTGAACAGGGAGATGCAGACAACCAGTACATATTGGCTGCCTATACGATGAAGGAAATGGAGGAGAACAGGATTACGGGAAAGCCCTGGAATACTTCCGTCAGGCTGCGGAAAGGGAAGCTCATTTTCTGTCTGCCTGCTCGGTGAATGCTATTCCCTGGGAAACGGGTGTGGAAAAGGACCTGGAACAGGCCGGGATCTGGTTTCGTGCAGCCCGCAAGCCTGGTTATATGCCTGCTGCCACTGAAGAGGAG
>CACXHF010000474.1 GCA_902767305.1 uncultured Eubacteriales bacterium | reverse complement strand
TGTATGTGCCCAGTTCATCATAATATGTTCTTGTTCCGGGGCCGCTATTGATCGCCAGTTTTTGCTTTGCCCGTCCATAGACTGGCTGACCTGCTGTTCTCCCCCTGCCGCAGTACGTGCAGAAGTTCCCAGTGTTTCGCGTTCCGCAGTTTCCACAAACCCAGCTGTTATCCTGAGGTTTTGCCGTTCCGCAGTTGGGACAGAAATTGCCGGTATTCCCGTTTCTGCCGCACTTTGTGCACTTCCATGTGTTTCCATCCGCCAAAGCCAGACAGCTCACACTCAGCAGTAACAGAACAAGCAGTATACACCCGATTTGTTTGCGCATAAACCATTCACCTCCACAGCATCAGACTTCAACTGTTCCGTATAAAGGTTTTAAAAAAGCCCAGAATTCACGATGTCCTGTGGATTCCGGGCTGCAGATCTTATTTACGAATAATATGCTGGGTCGTTCCGTTGATATAAATCGGCGTCAGTTCCGCCTGAATAAGCGGCCGGGCATACGCCAGGAAATCCGCGGTCATATCTGTCTTATAGGCATTAACCCACTCCATGGGAACCTTCTTTTCATAATTGGCAACCTTCTCAATGTCAACCAGTTCTGTGGTGCACTGATACGGATCATTCGAAATACGCTTGAGTGATACCATCTTGCCGCTGATACCCTCAAAAGCCGCTTTTGCCGCAGCACCGCCAACCTGGTAAGCCTCCGTAATATCCGTCCGGCTGCTGAGATGACCTGCGCAGCGCTGCAGAATGGAAAGTTCTACCGAGCGGGTACGCGTATCCATATTCTTCGCCACCATATTGCTGAGATAGCGGGCTGTACCGGTCAGATTCTGATGACCGAAAGAGTCGACAAAGCGCGCATCATCCGACAGTTCGCAGACATACCGGCCGTCCGGCAGACGGACACCTTCACTGACCGCTATGACAATAGACTTCTTCTCTTTCTGCATCCGTTCCACTTTCACGAGGAAGTTGTCCACATTGAACGGAACCTCCGGCAGACAGATCATATCAACGCCTTCACAGTCCTCACCCCGTGCCAGAGCTGCCGCAGCTGTGAGCCATCCGGCGTTCCGTCCCATGATCTCCACGATGGTAACAAACTTGTTGCCATACACCGTCGCATCACGGATCAGTTCCTTCATAACAACACTGATATACTTCGCTGCAGAACCGTATCCAGGCGTATGATCCGTCTTCATCAGGTCATTATCGATGGTTTTCGGTACACCCATAAACTTGATTCCGCTGCCGATCTGTCTGGCATAGTTATTCAGCTTGCAGATCGTATCCATGCTGTCATTTCCGCCGATATAGAAGAAATAACCGATATCCAGCTTGTTCAGGATTTCAAAAATCTTTTCATATACTGCCGGTTCCTTAAAAAAATCAGGCAGTTTATAGCGGCAGCTTCCAAGGAAGGAAGAAGGTGTACGTTTGAGCAGTTCAATTTCAAGTGCAGATCCCAGTTTTCCTGACAGATCCATAACCCGCTCGTTCAGCAGACCTTCAATGCCGTTCAGCATTCCGTAAACATGTTCTGCACCGCGCATCTGACACGCCTGAAGCACGCCGGCAAGGCTCGAATTGATTACGGATGTCGGTCCACCGCTCTGACCTACAATTGCATTCTTAGGCATGATACGTCCTCCAATATTATTATTTTTCAGATGATTCAATTATAATGGAGCGTTTCGGTTTTTTCAATCGATTTTGCTCAATTCGGCAAATTTCTCCGGTCATCTTCTAATCAACCATAAAGTGAAACTGACGCCTCATACAGCATTTTCCCCATGTCTCTCAGTCCGGATCTGCCGAAAGCTCAGACAGACTCATTATGCCTCCGTCTCTCCTTTCACATGACGGTCTGCCCGTCATCCTTTCCTCATAAACACTTTAACCATTCTCCTATTCGTGACCGGGTCAATCCTCGTGCTTTCACAAGGAAAACAGCATTTGTTTGGATACTCCCCTCTTCCCGATCATACTATTCCACGGCGCATTTGTGATATAATACCTTCGATAAAACAGTCTGTCAGAGTTCTCCCGGAATACTGCCGGTCACATCATGACAGAGAACGATAGAGGGAAGAAGCTCATTCTGGCTCAACCTCCTCTGCATCGAAGGCAGCTGGAAATGACGGAGGTTCGGGAAAACGTCCGAATACCAGTCAGTCCGCTTTAACGTTCGCCCCCGGGATTCCACCATCTGCCGGATGATCCTGCCAATGCCGAATAATGGAAAATATCAAAAGGAGAAAAAGATGAGACATTCAGAAAAAGGTTCCACCTTACAGAAAGATGCGTCCGTCAGTCTGCAGATCGTTAGACGCCAGTATTTTCAACTGATTCCCTATCAGGTTCTGCTCATCGTTGTCAATGCAATAAACGGAATTGTGGATGGAATTGTTGCCAGCAACATGATCGGAAAGACCGCTATGACCGCCATTGGAATGTTCGGTCCTTTTAATCATCTGTTGTACGCCGTCAGCATGATGCTTGTCAGCGGAGCCCAGATTCTCTGCGGAAAATACATGGGAAAGAACCAGGGGAAAGAATTAAGGAACACCTTTACTGTGGATCTCATTCTCTCTGTGATCATTTCCATCGCAATCATGGCTCTGATGACCGTCGGCGTACTCCTGAACTGGACCCGGGCTTTCGCATCAAATGAACTGGAACTTGCTGCACTGAATCAATACTTTCTGGGTCAGGCTCTCGGAATTCCGGGTCTGATTCTGGGACAGCAGCTGTTTGCCTTCCTGTCCCTGGAAAACCAGACACGCAGGACTATGGCTGCAACGCTTACCTGCGTTATCACCAATGCAATATCCGATATTCTGTTTGTCCATGTCCTGCGGCTGGGAACGTTCGGTCTGGCTCTTGGAACCGCCGTCTCCGTCTGGTTCTTCTTTGCCGTCATGGCACTCTGGTACACGAAGAATACCCCTGAAATGCGTTTTTCTCTGAAAGAACTCAGCTTGGCTGAAGCAAAAAACATCGTAATATTGGGATATCCGGGTTCCCTCTCCCGCTTCATGGAAATGTTCCGGTGCATGATCGTCAATTCCCTGATTCTCCATTATGTGGGCAGTGTCGGTCTGTCATCCTTTGCCGCTTCCAACTCCGTAATGGCCATTTTCTGGTCACTGCCCTTTGGCATGATGGCAGTAGACCGAATGCTGCTGTGTGTCAGCATGGGTGAAGAAGACCGGAAAGGGACACTGGACATTATGCATGTCATTACCCGATGGGGTGTCCTTTTCATCCTTTGCATTGCCATTCTCCTGAGCCTTTCTGCAGAACTGCTGACCCGTCTGTTCTTCCAGGATCCCGCCGATCCGGTCTATGGAATGACCGTCATGGCTCTGCGTCTCCTTCCGTTCTGCATGGTTTTCTCTGTCGTGAATCAGGCTTTCACCGTCTATGCACAGATCATACAGGATAAGCTGTATTCAACTGTTCTCCCCGTGCTGAACGGTGCTGTCTATGTGGTACTGTTTTCCTGGCTGCTGATTCCCGTTATCGGGATGACCGGCCTGTACTTAGCCAATATTCTCAATGGTCTCTGCTGCCTGTTGACAATCTGTGCTTTCTCCGCCTCAAAGATTCATCGTCTGCCCCGAAACCTGACAGATCTCTTGGCCTTTCCAAAGGATTTCGGAGTTAGTGATGAAGAATATATTGATTTGTCTGTCCATGAGGAAAAAGAAATCTCCACGATTGCGCAGCAAGTGGAAGCTTTCTGTCTGGAACGGGGCGTTGAACGCCGCAAAGCCGTTTTTTCCGGACTGGCTCTGGAGGAAATGGCCGCCAACATTTTTGCTCACGGCTTCGCGCCTGCCCATCATCACATGGAAATCCGCGTAACACACATGGGTGAGGATGTGATTCTCCGAATCCGTGACAATGGCACACCCTTCAGTCCGACCGAACAAGCCCAGATTGTCGCACCAGAGGACAATGCAAAAAATGTCGGTCTTCGCATCCTCATGGATTCCGCCAAAGACATCCAGTACCAAATCGGCGTTGTTCTGGCCAACCGCATTTCAAGTGAGATTCGTTACAAAATCATTCTGGGACTGAATGTGCTGATGGTTCGGATCTGAAAATACAATCCCTTCTGCCCGGTCAGCAGTACCCCGATCTATCCGGATACAGTTTTTCGCAGGAAAACAGCCAAATTGAAAACAGACAGCCGATTCCAGAGAATCGGCTGTCTGTTTTCATTTTTGGCTATTTCTTTTCCTGACAGTGTACAACCACCGTATAAGGCTTTACTGCGTCCGTTGTGCAGGAAACCTCGCCCGCATGTACCGTAAGCACATACACTGCCACCTGCTTTCCCTCAGAATCCGGCTGTTCGACCCTGAGCTCGCCGTCTTCAGGCTCAAACACGTGCAGCTCCACCCCGTCCGTATAATCATAATCCGGCCGGCTGTCAACCGTACCGAGAGGAATGACTGTGTTTTCACGTGCCAGGAGCGGAAGAGAAAGGAAATCATGCGTCTCTTTCTTCCAGCCTCCTCCGCATACCGCTTCGCCGGTAAACCAGCTCGTCCATTTCCCCTCCGGGAGGTAATATTCAACACTGCCGTCCTTACGGAAAACAGGCGCTGCCAGGAGATTTCCTCCAAGCATATACTGCATGTCGGTTGTCCTGACGCCGGGATCATCCGGAAACTCAAAGATCATCGGCCGAAGTACCGGAATACCTGTCCGATGTGCCTCGCAGGCAATGGAATAGAGATAGGGCATCAGGCGGTTTTTCAGCTTCGTGAAGGTTTCGACTACCCGACAGCTTTCCTCGTCAAACAGCCACGGTACTGTGTAACTCTGAGACCCGTGCAGACGGCTGTGACTGCTCAGCAGGCCGAATGCCGCCCATCGCTTGTAAACATCAGCACTTGCGGTCTGCTCAAAGCCCGCAATATCATGACTCCAGAAAGAAAAACCCGAGTGCGCAATGGACAGGCCGGAACGCAGCATCTCCGCCATTGAGATATAGCTGGCACTGCTGTCACCATTCCAGTGCACAGGGAATTTCTGTCCGCCAATGGTCGCCGAACGTGCAAAGAGGACCGCCTCACCTTTGCCTTTCATC
>CACXHF010000473.1 GCA_902767305.1 uncultured Eubacteriales bacterium | reverse complement strand
TTCCAGAAACAGCTTTTTCTGCTGATCAAGCTGCTCATACAAGGGCATCTCATTGTCAATGCGGGCACTTTCCTGCCTGAGAGGCTCGATTTCCTGCTCCCGCATCTTTGCCGTCTGCACTCCGCGTTCTGCTGCTTCCAGACGCGCCGTCATTCCAGTCTGCTGTCCTTCCAGCTTACTCAAATTCTTTTCTGTCCGGCTTCGCTGCTTTCCGATTTCCACCTCAGCACTAAGCCGTGAAAGAAGCCGATCCTTTTCAAACATCCGTTCATCCAGTGTCTTTTCACGGGCTGCTGTTTCAGAAATCAGAGTTTCAAGAAGCATGAGCACCCCATCCAGAGTACTTTTCTGTTCAGCAGCTGCCTGTACCTCCGGCAAATGCGGATCAGTGTTTTCACAGCGGATTCCGGCAAACAGATGCTGCATCTGGTCTGCAGCATTTTTTCTCTGCTGACGAAGCGTATTCGCATCTGAACGAAGCTGTTCAGCAAATTGCTGATACTCCTGCGTTTTGAAAATGTCTCTGAATATACGCTGGCGGTCTTTTGTTTCCGCCAGAAGGAGACGCAGAAAATCCCCCTGAGCAATCATGGCAATCTGGGTAAACTGTGCACGGTCAATGCCAAGTACATTCCGTACTTTCTGATCCACATCTGACCGTCTCACAAGAATGGTCCCATCCGGCAGAATCATCTGGGCAGCAGCCTTTTCCTGAGTCATCCCGGTTCCACGATTTCTTGGCCGCTCATATTCCGGATTCCGTCTGATCTGATATTTTTGATTTCGGTACAGGAACGTCAGTTCCACAAAAGTGGGCGTCTCCGCCCCGGCATATTTCGACCTCAGCATAGAGGCGTCACGGTTTCCTCCGCTGGGTTCTCCATATAGTGCAAAGGTAATAGCATCAAAGATGGTCGTCTTTCCGGCACCTGTATCTCCGGTAATCAGATATAGACCCGAACTCCCAAGTTTTTCTAGGTCCAGCGTCATCTCTGATGCATACGGTCCGAAGGCGGATACTGTCAACCTGATGGGTCTCATGCCTCTCCCTCCCGAATCCTCTCAAACACACTTTCTGCATATTTTCGCTGTGCTTCACTCAGATGCATGCCATTCTGGGTTTCATACAGCTCATCCAGCAGGTCCAGTTCTGACTTTTTCTGGGCCTCCTCATCTACCATCAGAACGCTGTTTGTTCTGGTTCTGGTATTGTCATACTCAAGGCGCATGAGGTTTGGATATATTACTCTGAGTTTTGCCAGGGCATCCGGCACATCGTTTTCATCCGTCAGGATAATACGCAGATAATCCTCCGTCTCTGTCCCAATATAATTATCTCTCAGAGTCAGTTCTGCATAAGTACCCCGGATCTCCCTGAGATCATGCCGTGCAGTAAGAGGAACCTGCCGAATCTGTATCCTGTCCTTTCCATTTATTTCGACAACGGTCACTGATTTAACCTGATTACGCTCGGAAAAAGAATACTTCAGTGGTGATCCGGCATAGCGGATCGTTTCACGTCCTATATGCTGCGGTCCATGAAGATGCCCGAGTGCTACATAATCAAAGGGTGCAAAGGTTTCAAAATCCACATTGTCTGTGCCGCCAACTGACAATTCCTCTGATTCACATCGGGTTGCACCTGTAACAAACTGGTGTGTCACCAGAATGTTAATCTCCTCAGGATTCACCTGCATCTCCCGAATGCACGCTTCCATCGCCTGATTGTAATCCGTCACCGACTCATCCAGATAATGCCGGACCTGGGCTGGCTTAACAAAAGGCAGAAGGAAAATACGGACCTCAATCTTTCCCTTTTTCAGTGAAACCGACTTGGTATGTCCCTTAAAGATCGGTGACACATATACCTGGCTGCTTTCCATAAGCTGCCCGCCGAAAGCAATCCGTTCTGCCGAATCATGATTCCCGGAAATGATAAAAACAGTCTGATTCATCCGCGAAAGCTTAACCAGAAACCAGTCAAACAATGCTACTGCCTCAGCAGAAGGAACTGCTTTGTCATAAATGTCTCCGGCCAGGAGAATGCCGTCCGGCTGTTCATCCTCAATAACTGAGATAATCCGTAATAGAATGAATTCCTGATCTTTCAGCATGGAAAACTCATTAACCCGTTTTCCGAGATGAAGATCTCCCAAATGAATCAGCTTCATATCCTTCTCTCCTCCGACCATCGGTACAACTGTCAGGAAACCGAAAGTCTGTTGTCTTTAGGTCCATATCCTTCCGCATAAATTGTCTCATCTGCTGAAACAAATGCATAGACGAGCGGCCGTTTTGCCGGCGGTTCATCTCCAATGCAAATCGCTTCCTGTATGGCACGTACAGCCGACTCTACCTGAGACTCATTACGAAGGTGCAGCATGCACAGCGGATTCTTCGCCTGGACATGATCTCCCAGCCGGACCTGCATCACCAGGCCGACTGCCGGATCAATTATATCCGTCTTTTTTTCCCGTCCTGCACCCAGATGCTGAGAACAGTATCCGATGGCTGTAGAATCCATACTCACTACAAATCCATCTCTCGGTGCCGGCACAGGAACCACAAGCGGCGCCTGAGGTAACAGTGAAACATCCTGACATACATTTACTGTTGCCCCCTGTGCTCTGAGCATTTCCTCCAGTTTTCGAAGGCCGGCACCATTTTCAAGTGCTTCTTTCAGACGATTCCTTCCCTCTTCGGTAGAGGAAGCCTGACCGCCGGCAACCAGCATAAAAGCCCCCAATTCCAAACTGACTGTAAGCAAATCACCTGTCGTACGTCCAGAGAGGATATCGATGGCTTCTTTCACCTCAAGGGCATTTCCTACATGGGTGCCCAGTGGCTGATCCATCCCGGTTACCAGTGCATATACCGGTTTCCCAGCCTGGCGGCCAATTGTTACCATAGCCTCTGCCAGGCGGACAGCTTCCTCCAGTGTATGCATCAGGGCACCGCTGCCCGTCTTTACGTCCAGTACAATTGCTCCGGCTCCGC
>CACXHF010000472.1 GCA_902767305.1 uncultured Eubacteriales bacterium | reverse complement strand
GGAAAGGAATGGGTATGATAATTTACAGTGTAAGTAAAACCATTGACGAAAAAGCGACAGATACGGTTTATTATACATTCTCTAAAGAGGATGCGGACAGGGAAATGGAGAGATGGAAAGCTGCTGACCCGGAAACAGAATATTTGGTATGTTATGAAGAGGTGGAACCATCTGAGTATGAGGTTGTCATAACCGAAAATATGTCCAGTGAAGAAATCGGAGATAAGCTGAACGAATATTATATAAATGGTTTGCTTGTTAATGTGGATGGAGAGTGGATAACGCTGTACGAAGCAAAAAAAATGGGAGTAGATGTTTCAGAATTTGAAGAAAAACTGAAAAGACCCTCGTGACAGACAGCATGCTGCAAGGAATTTACCGGCCTCCCTGCCTTTGACAGACCGGCCGCAAGTGTTCTCTGATGGCAGTATTCACTGGAAACTGGTGTTTCGACATAAATAGACAGGCACTTATGAAGCGGCAGAAATGCCGCTTTCTTTATTTGAGCGGGGCGTGTTCAGCTGCGTTTCTTGACAAAGAGTTCATTCCGAATTACAATTCGGCTGATACAATGAGAAATCAGACTCTAACTAACCGAAGGAATCAGCCGACTTGAAAACGGCGTGAGGGTGTAGAAACCAATGATTTTTTCAAAGAGAAAAACGATTGGTGTTTTTATTTGCAAACTTTTTACAGTGTTTGATAATGCTGTTTTCGCTGCGCTGGCCAGTGAGGGAAAACGGCTGAATTACGATATCGTAGTCTTTACGACTGCCGGATATTTCCTGAAACAGAGTGAGTATGATGTTCAGGAAGCGAATATCTTTTCTTTTGCTCCGATTGAAAAAATGGACGGGATTATCGTTGTGCCGGACAGTTACGAGGAGGATAAGTTCCGGAATCTTCTGTTTGACATGATTAAAACCCGTGTCCATTGCCCGGTGGTGGCAATTCGTCACGAAAGTGACTGGCTTCGGTGTGTGTATACAGATGAACGGGAGGCGATCCGTCCGCTGATCCGGCATCTGATTGAAGATCATGGCCTCAGCCGGATCTGCTTTCAGACAGGATTTAAAGGTCACATTGAGAGCAGGATGAGAACGGAGGCCTTTATCGAGGAGATGAAGGCACATGGCCTCCCTGTTTCGGCAGAGTCTGTCTGCCCGGGGAATATGTGGCTGAACTGCGGGGAGATTGCCTTTAAGAAGTTTTTCAGCAATCCGAAGGAACAGCCGGAGGCAGTTGTCTGTGCAAATGACTACATGGCTCTCGGCTTGATTCGGGTTCTTCGGGAAAAAGGAATTCAGGTGCCTGAGGATGTTCTTGTGACCGGATTTGACAACATTGAGGATGCTGCGCCGGAACTGAGCCTGACGACAATTGAACCGGACTATAGGGCAATGGTTACTGAGGCACTGAACAGCCTTGACCGGATGATTCGTGGAGAGAAACAGGAAAAGAAGAAAATTCCTCTGCGCGGCAAACTGGTTCTTGGAGAAAGCTGCGGCTGCGGACGGCGGAGGCCGGACTATTTCCGGCTTGCGTGCCGAAAGAAATCGAACGAGATTGAATTGATCAATACCCAGAACCAGAGAATGACCAATCTGAGCATTGATCTGGATGGCTGTAATGACCTGGAGTCGATCCATCAGGTGATGATAAGCAGCCGTGTTATGAATCCGGCGGTCCGGGATCATTATCTGTGCCTGTTTGGCGAACAGGACAGTCTTATGGAGGAAAACGGGAACCGGGCCTGTCTGGTCCATGTCATTCGTGACCATCAGGATTGCGGGATGCCGATGACCTCCTTTGACCGTAAACGGCTGCTTCCTCTGAGTGCGGAACGGGCGGATGAGGCACAGCTGTTCTTTGTCAAGCTGCTGCACCAGAAAGGACATAATTTCGGATACAGTGTTTTGCAGTACGAAGAGGGAAATGTTCCCACAAGCGTTTTCGTGCAGAGCAATGTCCTTTTATCCATTGCACTTGAAAATATCCGCCGGCATGAGGAAATGATGCGTCTCTATGAGGAACGACGGCTCAGCAGTATTACCGATCTGATGACAGGTCTGCTGAACAGACGCGGCATGCTTGAACAGGTGACGCCGATGTGGCCGGAGATGATCGGGCAGAAGATTGCATTTGTCTG
>CACXHF010000471.1 GCA_902767305.1 uncultured Eubacteriales bacterium | reverse complement strand
GGCGCGTATAGCCGTGATAGTACTCGTAGTACTGATCCGTCGCCTCCCAGTCCACATACGGGAGATCCGATTCACTGACCGGGACAACAAAGGGCAGCTTTCCGGAGGGATTGACGTCTCCAAACAGAATCTCGGCAATGACATTTCCGCCTTCCATTCCCGGATAATACGCCATCAGGACACTGCTGACCGCATCGATCCATTCGGTCATCATGATCATGTTTCCGCCGATCAGAACCGCCGTGCTGTTCCGGTTGACAGGACCGACCTCCTGCAGCAGCGCAATATCCTCCGCATGAAGTCCGAGCGACTTCTTCCGGTCTCCGCCCGCTGCGCCAAGGTAGTTGTCCGCGTCATCCACCGCAACAAACTCGCCCTCGTCATCATGGTTGTATCCGACCACAAACACGACTGCATCGGCTGCCGCAGCCGCTCCCTTCGCCTGTTCCATGTCCTTTCCGTCCGCATAGAGAATCTCCGCCTCCGGAGCCGCCCGGCGGATTCCCTCAAGCGGGGTCACCACATAGGCAGGGCGGACACGGCTGGAGCCGTAGTCACCGATATTGGGACGATCCGCCAGATGCCCGATCACCGCAATCTTCTTCACCTGTGCACGGCTGAGCGGAAGAACGCCGTCATTTTTCACCAGTGTAATTCCCTCACGGGCGGCACGTCTGGCCAGATCGATGTGTGCCTGACAGCCGACGACGGACTTGTCGTATTCCTTATGACCACGGTCAAAGGCAAGAATGGTTCTGACTATCCGAAGTGCCGCCTCATTGATGGCCGCCTCCGGCACAAATCCGTCCCTGACTGCCTGAACCAGTTTCTTTCCGAACTCCAGCGTCCAGAGCATTTCCATGTCCTGTCCGCCGTTTGCCGCCTCAACAGTGTCTTTCACGCCCCAGCAGAAGTCGGACATGACAAATCCGTCAAAATCCCACTCTTTCTTCAGGACCTCGCGCAGCAGGTAATGATGATGGCCGCACTGTACCCCGTTGTAACGGTTGTAACTGGACATGATGCTGGCCGCGCCCGCGTCAATGCAGTCCTTGAAATGCGGCAGATAGACTTCTTTTTCCGTCCGCTGATCGCAGGTCACCGAAACCTTGAACCGGGCATTTTCCATATTGTTGAACGCAAAATGCTTGACGCACGCCATGACGTCCTCCGCCTGCACGCCGCGTACAAGGGCAGCACCCATGGCTCCGATGTGATTCGTCTCCTCTCCGTAGCTCTCCTGACTGCGTCCCCAGCCCGGATTGTACGGCATGTTGATGCATACACCGGCAAAGAGATTTCCGCCGTATGCCCGGGTTTCTCTGCCGATGGCGTGTCCGATTTCCTCCTCCAGTTCCGGATCAAATGACGCGCCGCGCGCCATGGAAACCGGGAAACAGGTGGTTTTTCCGTTGTCACAGACCACGCCCCGCGGCCCGTCACAGAAATTCATCGGCGGAATGCCGAAGCGTTCGATGCCTCCGGCCGCATACGGGCGCACATTATAGTGTTCCTCCTCCGATGCCAGCATTCCGCCCAGCACTTCACTGATCTTCTCCGGCGGGATTCCCTGGATGTCGATGTTTCCGGACATCAGGAATACTTTTTCCTCCAGAGAGAGCTGATCCACAATTTTCTGTGCCTCCTCCGTAAACTGCAGGCGCTCCGCTTTTGTCTGTGCTTTTGACATGGTTTTTCCTCCTCATCTTCCTTTTCCCGGATGATTTCGATATCCGGTTTCTGCACAATTGTTTATATTAGTTTACTAAGAATGGGCATTAGTGTCAAGAATTCAGTGATCTTTTTATGCCTGATGATCAATTTTTCAGATCCGGACCGCAAGAAATCCGAATTTCCGGCCCTGTCACTTTCTGCGAAAAAAGCCGGAGATCTGTCAGATCCCCGGCCAGGAAATGCCTTAACTGTCAAACAGTCTGTATTCACCAAAGTCCGCCTTTTTCCCCGGATCTGCACACAGGCAGATCAGATGTCCCCTTTCCTCCCATTCGGTAAACTCCGAACCGTCCGGCATCGGCTCGCCGGGCAGAACGGAAATGGAATCCGGCGGAACCGTAATCCCGGTTCCGATCCGTTTGAGATAGCTCTCCTTCCTTGTCCACAGGCGGAGAAACGCCCGGTCAGGATCCGCAGACCGCCTGACCCATTCCTGTTCGGACTGCCTGAGGCAGAACGAACCCATTCCCGGATCCATCTTTGCAAGGATCTCCGTATCCACGCCCACCGGCAGATCTGAGACCGCCGCGACCGCCAGCGTTCCGCTGTGAGAAAGGTTGAAATGCACCTCCGGGCAGTTGGTCAGAACCAGTTTCCCCTCCGGCAGTGCATGCACGGTCAGGTCACGGACACCGGCACGCCGCAGGACTCCTGCCAGCAGAAGACCTGCTCCAAGGGAAAGAATCCGGTCTTTTTCAAACCGGTAACGCAGCACCTTTTCCCGGCGCAGTTCCCAGGGCAGTTCCTCCATTCCCCGGGCAAACAGCTTTTTATCCGACAGCGGCGTGACATCACAGAACCAGCAGCTTAATGGCAATGGCTTTTCCTTCTTTCATCACTGAATGCACACGGGAAACGGTGTGGTCATTTTTCATGAATGCGTCCCTTAAGAGCGCGCTTTCCTGTCAGGCGATGCTCCGCTGACGGACACCGCTTTCCTGAAACACTCCGAGCAGAAAGGGACGGC
>CACXHF010000470.1 GCA_902767305.1 uncultured Eubacteriales bacterium | reverse complement strand
TCTTAAGTGCGCTGTAATACATCAGAGATGAAGCACCCGATCCTTGATTTCCTGGGTGAGTCCCTGATTCCAGTACTGCGTGCCAATATATCCGCAGGTACGGCGTGCAACATTCATCTTGTCCTGATCCGTATTTCCGCACTGCGGACATTTCCAGATCAGCTTGCCATTGTCTTCCTCGATCGCAATTTCACCGTCATATCCGCAGACCTGGCAGTAATCGGATTTTGTATTCAGTTCGGCATACAGAATATGTTCATAAATAAACTTGATAATCTCCAGAACCGCATCCAGATTGTTCTGCATATCCGGAACTTCCACATAGCTGATGGCACCGCCGGGGGAGAGGCGCTGGAACTGTGCCTCGAACTCAAGCTTTTCAAAAGCGTTGATTTCCTCGGTGACATGGACATGATAACTGTTGGTAATATAGCTCTTGTCGGTGATTCCCGGAATGACGCCAAAGCGGTGCTGCAGACACTTGGCAAATTTATAGGTGGTGGATTCCAGCGGTGTGCCGTAAAGACTGAAGTCAATGTTATGCATGGCTTTCCATTTTCTGCAGGCAGCATTCATGTATTCCATAACCTCAAGGGCAAACGGCGTCGCCTCCGGATCGGTATGACTTTTTCCGGTCATATACCGGACACATTCGTACAGACCTGCATATCCCAGAGAAATGGTGGAATAGCCGCCATAGAGAAGCCTGTCAATCGGTTCGCCTTTTTTAAGACGTGCACAGGCACCATACTGCCAGAGAATGGGGGCTGCATCGGAAAGGGTACCCTTGAGACGGTTGTGCCGGCACATCAGGGCACGATGGCACAGTTCCAGACGTTCGTTAAAAATCTCCCAGAATTTCTCTGTATTTCCACCGGAGGAGAGAGCCACATCCACCAGATTAATCGTTACGACGCCCTGATTAAAGCGGCCGTAGTACTTGGGCTGGTTATTTTCGTCCACAAAGGGCGTAAGGAAACTGCGGCAGCCCATGCAGGGATAGCAGTGTCCTTCACCGTTCCGATCCACCTTGAGCTCAAGCATCTTCTTTTCAGAGATATAGTCCGGGACAAGACGGCGTGCGGTGCATTTGGCAGCCAGTTTGGTCAGATACCAGTATTTGCTGTCCTCGTGGATATTGTCCTCTTCCAGAACATAGATCAGTTTTGGGAAAGCGGGGGTGACCCAGACGCCTTTCTCATTCTTGACACCCTGCCAGCGCTGCTGCAGGGTCTCTTCGATGATCAGAGCAAGATCCTCGCGTTCCTGATCGTTTTTGGCCTCGCCCAGATACATGAATACTGTGACAAAGGGGGCCTGTCCATTGGTGGTCAGCAAGGTAACGACCTGGTACTGAATGGTCTGAATGCCACGCCGGATCTCCTCGCGCAGTCTTTTTTCGGTCAGATTCCGGACAATGTCATCAGTAGCCTCTACGGACAGAGTGCTCAGTTCATCCTTGACGGACGCGGTGATTTTCTCTCTGGAAACCTGCACAAACGGAGCCAGATGGGCAAGAGAGATGGACTGTCCGCCATACTGGTTGGAGGCAACCTGGGCAATGATCTGAGTAGCAATGTTGCAGGCTGTGGAGAAGGAATGCGGACGCTCAATGAGTGTTCCGGTGATGACCGTTCCATTCTGCAGCATATCCTCGAGATTCACGAGGTCGCAGTTGTGCATATGCTGGGCGTAATAGTCGCTGTCATGGAAATGAATGATGCCAGCATTGTGCGCTTCGACGATATCGTGGGGAAGCAGAATCCGGTCTGTCAGGTCACGGCTGACCTCACCCGCGATATAGTCACGCTGGGTGGAATTGACGATCGGATTCTTGTTGGCATTTTCCTGCTTTGCTTCCTCATTGTTACATTCGATCAGGGAGAGAATGCGCTCATCGGTCGTATTGCTCTTACGAATCAGCGAGCGGGTATATCGATAGGTGATATAGTGCTTGGCGACTTCAAAGGCGCCATGAGCCATAATCTGATCCTCGACCAGATCCTGTATTTCCTCGACGGTTGGCGTCCGGTTCAGCTGTTCACAGGAAAGAATGACTGCCTCTGATATCCGGTTGATCTGGACATCCGTCAGACGGTATTGTGCTTCGACGGTACTGTTGGCTTTACGAATGGCGTTGATAATCTTTGACTGATCAAAGACTTCCTCAGCTCCATTGCGCTTAATGATTTTCATGCTTCCAATCCCCTCGTATACTATATATTGTGGTATGTGCAGAGCATGGGCACATTATATGCCCGGCTTTGTCTCCTGTCAAGGAAGTTTTGATGGATTGAGCCTGTTATTTTTATAACAATTTCAAGTCTCAGAAAGAGCGTTTAAAAATACTTCATGCAAAGCACAACAGATCTAATTATATCCTGCAAAGCGGAGAAATACAACGAATTCTTCCAAAATCAGGCGTCAGTCGCGACAATTCTTCAATTCTGCCCATATCAGAAGGTAAATTTTCTACTTGACAAATGGAACCATTTGGAAATTAAAAACCGCCCTTTCGGGCGGTTTAATCAGCCAAGGGCAGCTATGGAAGCGTGAAGACGTTCCATGGTTGTTTCACGTCCCAGCAGGTAAGCCATTTCAAAGGCACCGCCGGGCGTAGCAGCCTGACCGGTAATGGCAATGCGGAACGGCCAGAGAACCTGGCTGGTCTTCATTCCGGATTCCGGAATAGCAGCCATGATGGTATCATGCAGACAGGTTTCCGTCCATTCAGGAATAGCGGCCAGAACAGGCTCGACAAATGCGAGTGCCTGACGTGCAATCTCCGGCGTTGTCTTGCTTTTTTTATTGACGTAAAGGGCCTCATCAAAGGACGGCATCTCCGCCAGGAAGCGGACCATATCCGGAAGCTGGGAGAAGATCTCTGTGCGTCCCTGGAGAAGTTCACACAGACGGGGAAAATCAAAACGGTCAGGATCCAGAAC
The DNA here is from genome assembly GCA_902767305.1 of uncultured Eubacteriales bacterium. Lineage (GTDB taxonomy): Bacteria > Bacillota > Clostridia > Christensenellales > Aristaeellaceae > Ventricola. Next base: position 5,607 of record CACXHF010000470.1, on the reverse strand, counting down.
CTGAGAAAGCCAGGGATGAGCCAGTTCGGCATAGCGTTCCGGTGTCAGTTCCCGGATGTAATGGGCGTTAAAATAGGTCAGTTTGTTCATGTCGAAGATGGCAGGACTCTTGTTGAGGCCGCGCTCATCGAATAGCCGGATCAGATCATCCATGCTGAAAAACTCTTCGTTGGTCTCTTTAGGTGCCCATCCAAGCAGTGCGATGAAGTTGATAATAGCCTCTTTAAGGTAACCCTGGGCGAGCAGATCCTCAAAGGACGGATCCCCGTAGCGCTTGGAGAGCTTGCGGGTACTGTCTTTCATGACCGGTGGCAGATGCAGGTAAAGAGGCGGCTTCCAGCCGAATGCCTCGTAGAGAAGATTATACTTTGGTGCAGAGGAAAGATATTCGGTGCCGCGGGTGACATGGGTGATAGCCATCAGGTGATCATCGATGACGTTGGCAAAATTATAGGTCGGCAGACCGTCTGCTTTCAGGAGAACGTTGTCATCCAGCGTGTCACAGTCTACCTCTACATGACCGTACAGGAGATCATCAAATCCGGCCTTGCCTGTGGTGGGGACATTCTGACGGATGACATAGGGTTCGCCTGCAGCGATACGGCGCCGGGCTTCCTCGAGGCTGACCTCATGGAGACATTTCTTGTTGTATTTCCAGGTAACGCCCTTTGCTTCGGCTTCCTTGTGCTGCTGGTCCAGTTCTTCCTTGGTGCAGAAACAGCAGTAGGCATGTCCGGATTCCACCAGCTGCCAGGCATACTTGGGATAGAGATCCCGGCGCTGTGTCTGGATATACGGACCATAATCTCCGCCGACATCCGGACCTTCATCGTAGTCCAGTCCGGCTTCATGCATGGACTTGTAAATAAGATCAACTGCCCCCGGAACCTCGCGTTCCTGGTCAGTGTCCTCAATGCGCAGGACGAATCTGCCGCCGTGCTTGCGAGCCAGCAGATAGGTATATAGTGCAGTGCGAAGACCGCCGAGGTGAAGATAACCCGTCGGACTTGGGGCAAAACGTGTACGAACTACATCTGACATAACTGTCACCTTTCAAAATGAAAATCATAAAGGAAGGAGGGAAGCACGGACCGGCTTCCCTCGAAAAAGAAACTGTTTATTCCGGTTTGTAACTGTCCTTCAGGGGAACAACGCGGTTAAAGACGGCAAGCGCATCGGTGGAATCCTTGTCCTTGCAGAAATATCCCATGCGAAGGAACTGGAAACTGTCACCGACAGCGGCACTGGCAAGCCAGGGCTCGGCATAGCCGTGAACCAGCTTGAGAGAATCCGGATTGAGGCGGCGGAGGAAAGCGGGACCATCTGCCTGAGTATCCGGTTCGGAATCCTCCTCATTTTCCGTCTCGGTTTCCTCAGCGTTGTCAAGGACCAGCACATCATACAGACGTCCTTCGAAGGGAATGGACTGTTCTGCGCTGACCCAGTGAATGGTACCTTTGACCTTACGGTCCGCACCTGCGCTGCCGGAACGGCTTTCAGGATCAATGGTGCAGTAGATGCATGTGACGTTCCCGTTCTCATCGAGATCGTAACGTTCGCAGCGGATGATGTACGCGCCCTTCAGCCGGACTTCACCGTCCGGTTTCAGTCGGAAGAATTTTTTCGGAGCATCGATCATGAAGTCGTCCCGTTCGATATAGATCTCACGGGTAAGGGGAATCTCGTGAGTTCCCATCTCCGGATGCTTCGGATGATTTTCAATAGTACACATCTCGCAGGTTCCCTCGGGAATATTGGTGAGGACAACCCTGACGGGATCCAGTACCGCCATGGCACGCATGGCTTTCTCATTGAGATCGTTACGGACACAGTGATCAAGCAGCCGGCAGTCAACGACCGAATCAGCTTTGGAGACGCCAACCCGTTCAATGAAATCCCGGACAGCAGGGGAAGTAAAGCCGCGGCGGCGCATGCCGGCAAGGGTAGGCATGCGGGGATCATCCCAGCCGGAGACATAACCGCCTTCAACCAGGGCACGGAGGAGACGCTTACTCATAACCGTATTGGTCAGGTTCAGACGGGCAAACTCGATCTGCCGCGGTTTCTGTTCAAAACCGCATACCTCAATGACCCAGTTATACAGCGGACGATGAATCTCATACTCAAGAGAGCAGAGCGAATGGGTCACGCCTTCGAGTGCATCCCCGATGGGATGGGCAAAATCGTACATGGGGTAGATGCACCACTTGTCACCGGTCCGGTGATGGTGTGCATACTTGATTCGGTAGATCGTGGGGTCACGCATGTTGATATTTGGGGATGCCATATCAATTTTGGCGCGCAGAACATGGGAACCCTCCGGAAACTCGCCGTTTTTCATCCGCAGAAAGAGGTCCATATTTTCCTCGGGGGTGCGGTCGCGATAGGGAGAATTCTTTCCCGGTTCCGTCAGTGTTCCGCGGTAGGCACGGATCTCCTCTTTTGAAAGATCGTCTACATAGGCCAGCCCCCGGCGGATCAGGTCCAGTGCATATTCATAAATCTGGTCATACTGCTCAGATGCGTAGTAAACGTTGCCGTATTCAAACCCAAGCCAGTGAATGTCGTCCATAATGGCATCGACAAATTCTTCCTTTTCCTTGGTGGGGTTGGTATCGTCAAAGCGCAGGTTGCAGATTCCGCCGAACCGCTCCGCGGTCAGAAAATCGACGGTCAGGGCTTTTACGTGGCCAATATGCAGGTAGCCATTCGGCTCCGGAGGGAAACGCGTCTGGACACGGCCGTTGTTCTTTCCCTCGGCCAGATCTTCCTTGATCGCTTCCCAGATAAAATTGGTACGTTCGTTCTCAGCCATAACTTTCACCTCAAACACAGTTACTTAAGACGGTTTGAAATTATACATGATCATGTAGATAAGCGCAAGCATGTTTTGCCGGCAGAAAAAGCCGGAAAAGCCATCATTCTGGAACCCCGGAGAAAAAAAGAGACCGCAATGCGGCCTCTCCGGTTGTCAGTTCTCAACAGGAAACAGTTCAACGATGGTAGACAGTGCGTTGTTAAGACGAATAAGCTGTGCTTCGCTGAAAGTGGAATCCAGGTGGAAAGTGTGCTGCGCGATGGAAGTCTTGATACGGTCGATGCATTCTCTGCCCTGAGAAAGAATCGAAATCTCTACCATGCGGCGGTCATTTTTGCTGTGATGCCGGTTGACATATTCGAGTGCACAGAGTTTGTCAATAATCGGTGTGATATTGGGCATTGCGATACCCGTGTGCTTGGACAGCTGTGTTACAGACATACTGTCATGTTCTGCCAAGCACATGAGAATCTGAGCGTGAGGCAGCTGAACCTCGGTTTCCTGAGTGATTTCCTTGGATTTGAGAATCCGATTCCGTAAAACCGGAAAGATATGGAAAATGTGCTGAATGACCTGGTCTTCTACGGACGTGGTTTTTCGCATAGGTACCTCTGTTTTTTGTCATGTACTTTATTTAGATTTGCATTAACAGAAACAGGTTCATTCTAAAAAAACTTTGACAAATTTTCAACCCACATCTGAAAAATTATATAAAACTTATGAATTATCACAGAAGAAATAGAAGACGATTGATAAACAAAAATTATATATTATATCTATACATGTATTTATCTGACAAAAATAGACCCACATATGTCAATTCTTCATACAGAAGTCGAAAGGAGAATGACCGCTTTCATATCCCTGCATTTTTGCATCTCGGTCTCTGAATACAGGTTCCCTGTCGGCAACAGGTCGTCAAATGGGTGCAGACAGATTTGACTCTGAATGCGCTTTCCGACGGAATACAAAATCGCTCTGTTTCACAGATATTGCGAATCTTCCTCTTATATGGTAAAATTTTCTCAGCTTTTTTCATGTGGAATTCGCCCGTGTATTACCGGGCGTTTAGAAAGAGAGATCATTCGATGCAAATAGTAATGGAACTGTTCAAACGATTCTTTTCCATTGATCTTCTGATTTATGCGGCAATTCTGTGCATAACGGTGGTCGCTGTTTTCCGCTGTCTTTTTCCGCTGCGTGCGACGGCTTCAAAGCTCCGCCGGGGCGCCAAAGTGATTATTACGGAAAACAAGCAGAAAAAGGATGTGCGTTCCTGGAAGGATCTGGGATTTCTTGGAGACCGCATGCAGACCGCTTGGGCGGATTTCCTGCAGAATGCAGAAGTGAGAGCGGCACACGGTGAAAACTGTGATGTGGCAGAATTTATCAACGATGAGACGGTAATCGATACTGCCGGAAGTCAGGGACTGGCCGATATTACGCCCGGACTTCTGACCTCTCTGGGTATCCTCGGTACATTTCTGGGTCTGGTAAAGGGTCTTTCCGGGCTCTCCATCTCTGCTGCACAGACCGAACAGCTGCTGGCAGCCATGGAACAGCTGATTGGCGGCATGAGCACTGCTTTTCTCACATCCATTGCCGGCGTGACCTGCAGCGTTTTTTTCACGCTGCTGTACAATCATGAGAAAGAAAAATGCCGGAAGGCGCTGGATCGTTTCTGTGACGTATTCAGTCTGTATGCCATGCCGAAGCCGGTCACCCAGGATACGGAAATGCTGACGCTGACCAGAGAACAGACGGCTTATCTCCGGCAGGCAGCATCTGATATCAGTGAAAAGCTGACGTCCAATCTCGAGGAGAGCATCATGCGGGCCATGCTGCCTCTACAGCGTTCCATGGACAACTTTATCCTGGCTGCAACCAAGGCGCAGGTAGAGGGAATGGACCGGATCACGCAGGTTTTTGTTCAGCGCATGAATGTGGCACTGGGAAATGAGTTTGAGCATCTGCGTCAGGTACTCTCCGAGACCGGCAGGGAACAGATCAGAACGCAGCAGGAAATGCAGGCTGCCATGGATGCGATTGCCCGGATTACACAGGATGTCATCAACATGCACCAGATGTCCCAGGGAATTCTTGAGCATTTCAAGAGCTATGTGGATGAAATGAACCGCACCAGTTCGGGAACAGATCAGCTCCATGCCCGACTGACAGAGACAATGGATAAACTCATGCAGGCGATTTCAGCCCAGTCGGCTATCGTTGACCGGATGCAGGCTGCTCAGGGGACACTGGACCGGAATCAGCAGCAGTATCTGGCCACCACCGAGCGCTTCCTTGGCGCAGCACAGGAGCAGACCAGGGCATTTGGACGGGAAATGGAGCGGGTCAGCGGACAGGTGGAGAAGACGGCTGAACAGATGTGCCAGGCATCGGATGAACTGGGCAGAAAATCAGTTGAAACGATGACCAGAACCACGGCACTGCTGGATGAGAGCGTCACTTCTTCGCTGAAGCAGATGGATAAGACGCTGAACCGGATGCGGGAGGTTTCGGAACAGATTCCACAGCTTCTCTCACAGAGTCGTGACCGGTATGCAAAACAGGTCGATCAGTTTGTCGATGCGCTGACCCGTCTCGAATCGGGCATGAATGCGCTGGAGAAAGCCGTCGGAACCATCACTGCTGAAAAGGAGTAAGGCATGCGGAAAGGACGAAACCGCCGCAGCACAACGGGAGCAAACGGCAGTTACTGGATTTCATATTCCGATATGATGGCCGGCATGCTGTTTACCTTTGCCCTCATTCTTTTTGCGGCAATCTAT
>CACXHF010000469.1 GCA_902767305.1 uncultured Eubacteriales bacterium | reverse complement strand
GTCGGCTGCCTGGGTTGCGGAACAATTATCGGTATCCTGATCGGCTTTCTTTACAACCAGCTGAATGTGCCTTCCATGATTGTCACGGTCGGCCTGATGCTAATTTTTGAAAGTATTGCTGTTTTTGTGGCGGGGGGAAGTAAGCAGACGCTTCCAGAGAACCTTCGCTTTTTCTCAGGAGCGCCGGGAAACCTGATTCTGGCCATTCTGGCATTCCTGCTCATGTACTTTATCCTCAATTATACCCGGATAGGTACGTACTGCAATGCGATTGGAAGCAATGAATTTACGGCTAAGAACATGGGCATCAATGTGAAAAAATACAAGCTCATCGGGTTTGCACTTCTTCACTTTTTTGTAGGAATCATGGCAATTCTGTCAGTTTCCTATGGAACAACGATGACTGCTCTGACAGGCATGAGCACCATGAGCCGCAACTTCCAGCCGTTAATGGGAACGTTTTTCGGAATTGCGTTCCGCAAGTATGGAACACCCATCACGGCAATTATTGTCGGCGAATTTATCATTGCCATTATTTTTAACGGATTCGTTGCACTTGGCGCACCGACAACCGTCCAGAATGTCGTGACCGGCGCGGCACTTCTTGCTATCGTAGCTTTGACAGCGCGGGGCAAAAAGGGCTCTGTGGTCAAGTGAGGAGGACGGAATGGAGAAGAAAATACTGCTTGTTGCAAGTCATATCGACAAGCGTTTCGGTTTAACACATGCGGTCAATGATGTCAGCATCACAATCGGTGCCGGCGAGATCCGCGCCCTGATCGGTGAAAACGGTTCAGGAAAAAGTACATTCTGCCAGATGCTGTGCGGCATTTATTCCATTGGCGACGGCACATTTACGCTGGATGGCAAGGAGCTGCACATCAGTAATCAGGTTGAGGCCAATAATGACGGTGTGGCAATCATTGTTCAGGAGATGGGAACGCTTTCCGGACTTACGGTTGCAGAAAACATTTTTCTGGGGCATGAAGATCCTTTTGTGCATCATGGCATTAAGGACACCCGTACAATGAACCGGGAAGCTCAGCGTCTGCTGGATGAATATGGGTTCGGACGGATACATGCCTCCCAGATGATTGACCACTATAACTTTGAGGACCGCAAGCTGATCGAGATTGTCAAGGCGACATACATGAAGCCGAAGATTCTTATCGTTGATGAGACTACTACCGCGCTTTCTCAGAACGGACGCCTTGAACTGTACAAGATCATGGACCGGACTCGTGCGGACGGGCGATCCGTCATCTTTATCAGTCATGACCTCGGCGAGGTTCTCGAGCATTCTGACACAATCACTATTCTCCGGGACGGTGAATATATCGATACCGTTGAAGCCTCTGCTGTCACAGAAGACGATCTGAAGCGTCTGATGGTAGGTCGTGAAATCGGTTCTGCTTATTACCGGACAGATTACAACACTCCGATTTCCGAAGAGGTTGTCCTCTCGGTAGAAAATGTGTCAGTTCCCGGTCAAATTGAGAATATCTCGTTTGAACTGCACCGGGGTGAAATTCTCGGCTTCGGCGGTCTTTCTGAATGCGGCATGCACGAGGTCGGAAAGTCAATTTTCGGTGCTTCCTGGGACAGGACTGGAACAGTCCGGCTGGCCGACGGGACGAATATCAACGATATCCCCACGGCCATCAAGCATTCGATCGCCTATGCTTCCAAGGACCGGGATAATGAATCGATTATCGTCAATGAATCAATCCGTAATAATATTGTACTGCCCAGTCTGGATGATCTGGCCATAAATCGTATACAGAGCGGAAGAAAACAGACCGCTTTCTCTCAGAAACATGCAGAACGCATGCAGACAAAAATGCAGCATGTGCATCAGTTTGTTTCAGACCTTTCCGGCGGAAACAAACAGAAAGTCGTTCTGGCGCGCTGGCTTGGAAAGAACAGTGATATTCTGGTTCTGGATTCACCAACCCGGGGAATTGATGTAAAGGTCAAGCAGGCAATTTATGCACTGATGGATGAACTGAAGAAACAGGGAAAATCCATCATCATGATTTCCGAGGAGATTCCTGAACTGCTGGGCATGTCGGACCGCATTCTGATTATGAAAAACGGAAAGATCAACGGAGAATTCCTGCGCAGTGAGCAGCTCAGTGAAGAAGAGCTCATAGCGAAGATGGTGTAAAGGAGGCGAAGCAGATGGAAAACAAACAATCTAGAGAGAAAGAACCTTCAAAGCTTCGCATGTTCCTGGCGAGTGATACGTTCAAGGGACTGCTTCCGTTTATCGGTCTGATTGTCATTATTGTCGTGATGAATATCCTGACGGAAGGCAGCATTCTGAAACCAAAACGAATCCGGCTTCTGCTCTCGCAGGTATACTATCCCATGATTGTCGCAACAGGTGTCTTTTTTGTCATGACACTGGGATCCATTGACTTTACAGAGGGTTCCACACTGGGCGTTGCGTCCATTGTGATCAGCGTGCTTTCTTTTTACAGCATTCCTCTTGCAATTCTGGGCGGCATCCTGACGGGTGCGGCCATCGGTGCACTGAACGGTTTCTTCCATGTGAAATTCAAACTGCAGAGCTTTATCGTGACAATCTGTACGATGTATCTGTTCCGAGGAGTCTGTGCATACCTCACGACGGAAACGGCCATTCCGGCCAGTGCACAGATCAAGGCACTTGACAGTAACGAGCTGAAAATTGCCATTACAGTCATTGTATTGCTGGTCGCGTTTTTCTACTTCAAATTCACACGTATCGGAAACGATGTGAAAGCGATCGGTGCCGGTGAAACTGCCGCACGCTTTTCCGGTGTCCGGACAGACCGTGTCAAGTTCCTGACGTTTGTAATGGCCGGCGCTCTTACCGGACTGGCCGCATTTGTAAACGTCATCAAGGTAGGTTCCATTACTGCCACTGCCGGAAACCAGCTGGAAACACAGATCCTGATTTCTCTGGTGCTTGGCGGTCTTCCAATTACCGGCGGCGCCAAGGTACGTTTCTCCAACATCGTGGTCGGAACGCTGATGTATACCGTTTTAAACAACGGACTGGTCATGCTGGGATTTGAATCTGCTACGCAGCAGCTGATCAAGGGCGTTATCTTCCTCATTTTTGTCGCACTGACAATTGACCGCAAGGCGCTCAAAGTTATCAAATAAAGCAGAATCCAGCCGTTATTTCCGAAAAACACATCTGATTCAGGACCCGGTTCAGGCCGGGTCCTTTTTTCTGTTTCCGCCTGATAAAGAAACGCCCTCCTGTCGGTACGAAAAATGAAAAATGAGATTTTGCCGGCAATATACAGACAGCTGCAGGGTTGACTTTTAGAGAACCGGGAATTACAATTCATGTGAAAAATGATAAAAGATGAACATTGCTTTTATTCGGTAATGGAGACTGCCTACTCTTAGGAATGTCCGAAAAACGATGATCCACCGGACTGACAGAAAGGAAATCCGACATATCTGACATGAAAGAAAATGATCACATCCGGAAGCTTCAAACCTGGATTTATAACTGGCGGGTGGATTATGATGCAAAGACATTTCTGAATTCTTTCGGTTCGCTGCTGATTACCACGGTTTTTGCGCTGTATAACGGTCTGCTGGGAATTCTGCATTCATCGCCATGGCATGGAAGTATCTGTGTATATTACCTTTTGCTAGTTGCCATTCGTTTTTCGATTCTGATAACCGAACGGCATGTGATGAAAAATGAACGTCAGGGGAATGCCGGAGCAGACAAAATCCGGAACAACATCTATCTGCTGTGCTCGG
>CACXHF010000468.1 GCA_902767305.1 uncultured Eubacteriales bacterium | reverse complement strand
GGAGGCGGGTTCTGATGACTCTGCAGGAATTGAAAGACCACATTTCCGATACTTACAGTGTGGAAGCGGATCATCCCTTCAAAATGGATAATATAAGCTGTGTATTCCGTCATTCCGACAACCGGAAGTGGTTTGCTCTGACGATGAATATCCCCTGCCGGACACTGGGCATTTCCCGGGACGGGAACGTGGATATTCTCAACATCAAGTGCGATCCGTTTCTTAAAGGCGCTCTGCTGGGGAAACCCGGTTTCCGCCCCGCATATCACATGAATAAGAATACATGGATCACCATTCTGCTGGACGGTTCGGCAACGAAAGAGGATATCGCCGCCCTGCTGGCGATGAGCTATGAAATGACAAAGACAAAGATCCGAAAAGGAGGCAAACCGCATGAACAGTTTTGAAGGGAAAGTGGCGGTTATTACCGGCGGCGCGCACGGGATCGGCAGAGCCGTTGCCGACGCTTTTATCCGGGAGGGTGCATCTGTACACATCATTGACCTCAGACCGGGTGACTGGTTTACCGGCGACATCTCGGACAGGGAGACGCTTGAACGGTTTGCTCAGGAGGTCATTGCAAAGAGCGGACATGTGGATTTCCTCATCAATAACGCTCTGCCGCTGATGAAAGGCATCCGGGACTGCTCTTGGGAGGATTTCACCTATGCACTGACTGTCGGTGTCACTGCCCCGTTTTATCTGACCAAACTCCTCCTGCCGGCCTTTGCCCCCGGCGCGGCAGTCATCAACATCTCCTCTTCCCGAGACCGCATGAGCCAGCCTCAGACAGAAAGCTATACCGCTGCCAAGGGCGGTATTGCGGCACTGACTCACGCCCTCGCTGTCAGTCTGGCCGGCAAAGTACGCGTCAACAGCATTTCACCCGGCTGGATTGATACAACGGATTCTGACATTACCGGCCCGGACGCTCTCCAGCAGCCCGCAGGCAGAGTCGGCAAACCGGAGGACATTGCCGAGATGGCGCTGTTCCTCTGCTCTGACAAAGCAGGATTCATCACCGGTGAGAATATCTGTATCGACGGCGGAATGACAAAGCTCATGATCTATCACGGAGACCATGGATGGGAATATGTGCCGCAGGGCAGCTGCTGATAAAAACTGCCCGTTCCGTCTCTGATTTCGATTTTCTTTCTGCCGGTATTGACCCATCCGAACCTGTTCGGGATTTTCGACCACAAGCGCTCAGGTTTTCAGGCTGTGCTGCAGTGCCGTTCTCTTCCCGGGCATCGGATTTCAAACTGTCTTGAAAATCCATTCTCCGTACAGGAACTGCGCTTTGCGGAACCGTATGAAAAAACGAATCGCCGGGCCAATGGATCCCGAAGAGAGATTCTTACGACGCATTCTTTCTCATTCACAGAAGATGCCGGGAAAATCGCCTGTCTGGGCTTTTCCCGGCATCCATAAACTCACGCGGCAAAGCCGCAAACACCCTTTAAGGAGAATAACAATGTCTGAACACGAAATCAGCAAATTCATAGCGCTGATTCTCCGGCACAAGCCGGAAGTGATCGGAATTACGCTGGATGAACATGGCTGGGCAGATGCAGAGCAGCTGATTGCAGGAATCAGCAAAACATACCCCTTGACCAGAGAAATGCTGGAGGAAATCGTCCGAAACGACAATAAGCAGCGATATTCCTTTAATGAGGATCACACACTGATTCGAGCCAGCCAGGGACACTCCATTCCCGTGGATGTCGAACTGCAGAAGGCTGAGCCGCCCGCTGTTCTTTATCATGGAACGGCAGAAAAATATGTGCCTTCCATTCTGAAGGAAGGTCTGCTTCCAAAATCGCGGCTCTATGTACATCTCTCCAAAGATGTTCAGACGGCCGTGAATGTCGGAAAGCGGCATGGAAAACCAATTGTTTTCCGGGTAGATTCCGGAAAGATGTCTGCGGACGGATACGCTTTTTTCCTGTCTGCCAACGGTGTGTGGCTGACAAAACGCGTTCCCGTCATGTATCTGACCTCAGAATCTGAATAAGCGCACACAGGCAGATGCCTGTGTGTTTCTGTATTTCCAAAGAAAAAACGGCAGCCGATGATCTTGCCGGCTGCCGGAATATGTTCCCAGAGCGTGTTGTGCACTGCTCAATTGTTCCATTATCTTTCCGCAGAGCCTCTCCTCCGGGAGACTGCGGACCTTTCCCCTCCTCGGAAAAGACTCCCCCTGCATATGCGGAATATCCGGAAGCTGCAGGGAAAAAACCTTATCTCCTCCGACGCTCAAACATCTTGGCCAGACCGCCCTCTGCGGTTTCGCGGAAGCGCTGGTTCATGCTGATGCCTGTTTCATACATCGTGCGCACGACGATGTCAAAGGAGATGCGCTGCGTATCGCCAAGGAAACTGGCCAGATCGCAGGCATCCATCGCCCGCCGCGCGGCGACCGCATTGCGCTCAATGCAGGGGACCTGCACCAGTCCGCAGATCGGATCACAGGTCAGACCGAGATGGTGCTCCAGGGCGATTTCCGCCGCGTGCTGGATCTGGTTGGTATTGTGTCCGTAAAGATAGGCAAGCGCTGCAGCCGCCATG
>CACXHF010000467.1 GCA_902767305.1 uncultured Eubacteriales bacterium | reverse complement strand
TCAATAATTAGCCAAAAATATGAGAAAAGAACATTACAATAGCAGGGCGTAATAATAATCCAGATAAGATGATGCCACTGAGCGAGTGTTTAGCGCCATCTCATAATGGACCTGAAAGAAATGTCGAAATTTCCGCCAGAAGCCAGTCATATAGGCATTCTTCAATATTGCAGGAATTACGTACAGCTCGAAAAAATCTGAACGCATCATGCTGTTCATGCGATCAGGCTCTTCGGGTGTCCGGTTTCCCTTCCGCCTGGGAAGCGCCTGCAAAGGGTCCTGGCGGTCTGCGTGCAGCTTTTCCGGGTGTCCGGTCTTCCCCGCACGTTTCCTTCTGAGTGGAGAACGGGATATTCGGCATCCGGGTGCTGACAGTTCTGGCCGAAACGATTCACTGCCGGCCAGGGAAGGAACGGAATCAGACTGTTTTTCCACAGAACATGGACAAAAAACCGTGCACGGTTTCGAGATTTTTGATGGATTTTTATATAGACCTGAGCCTTGCTTTGTGCTATCATTTTAAATGACACTATTATACTAAGCAGGGTTCTGTCCGTCGCGGGCGGACCCGGAGATGGTTGAGGTTGTGAAGGATGGAAAACAAGGCAGCAGAGAAACCGCGCAAGGAAACCAGCCCGAGAAAAAAGAAAATTATCAGGTCGATTATTCATACCCTGATCTTCCTGATTGGCCTCATCATTGTGGTTTCCTGCGGTGTCTTCCTGTATGCGAATTACACGAAGACGCATTATGAGATTTCGTTCTATCAGGAGACGTCCCAGAAGGTAACCCACAATATCCGGATGGCGGTGATTTCGGATCTTCATAACCGGGAATACGGGGAAAAGAATGCGACGCTGATCGCTGATCTGAAAGCCCTGAAACCGGACATGATCCTGTTCCTGGGGGATATGATCAACCGGGAAGACGGACATTACGAGCCCATGCTGGAACTGGGCACCGCATTGTCTCAGGTAGCTCCGTGCTATGGGGTTCTGGGAAATCATGAGAGCGAGCGAATGTACTATTACGATGACAAGAAGCTGCCTCAGAAGTTTGAAGAGGCCGGCGTCACCATTCTGCGCAATACCAAAAAGACGATCAAGATCGGGGCGGATTCGGTTCAGCTGATCGGCCTTGAAGGGACGCCTTTCGGATTTGAGGAATACGGCGGACGCAAATTCATGGATGAGCAGACTCCCAACCCAAATGCCTACACCGTCGTCATGAACCACATTCCCTTCACGTTCCGCGATCAGATTTCAGATTATCCGTTTGATCTGGGAATTGCCGGTCACACGCATGGAGGGCTCATGATTCTCCCGTTCTTTGAGGGCGTGTATACCGCGGAGGAGGGATTTTTTCCCAAGTATTTTGCCGGCAGATATAAACTGAAGCAGGGACAGCCCCTGATCATCAGCCGCGGAATGGCGGACTCAAGTCCCTGGCCACGTGTGAACAACATGCCGGAACTGGTCATTATCGATGTGAACTGTTATTGACGGCGTTCGGATCGGATGAACAGCATGACATGAGAGGGTGAGCAAATGCAGGAAGAAAAGCATGTGAATCTTTTGAAGACGCTTCAGAATCCGGGATCGGCAGGACTCCTTGAACGAGGTGCGGCCAGCCTGCGAAGAACATTTGGAATCATGTGGAAGAACAAGTACCAGTCATTCCTGTGCTTCCTGGCTGTGTGCCTGCTGATGAACGGCTTTTACTACATCCAGAGCCTGTGGACGGCAAGCACCATCGTCTCCCTGGATTATGAGCAGGCGTCCAAGGGCCTGACCCCCAGCCAGACCCGGTTCAACATCTCAGAGATTGAGAGTACCGAGGTACTGGACAGGTTAATCGATCTGGCCGGCCTTCAGAATGAGATAACGGCGGATGAACTGAGAGATTGCATCAACGTGAAGGCGACGCATGACAAGAACATCAGCGGAAAGGTCAATTATATCAGTACCTCTTACAACATTAACTTCAAAAACATGAACAAAATTCCGAAAAGAAAGTCGGAGACCATGCTGGCATTGCTGTGCAAGGCATACCGGGAGTTTTTCGTCGAGCATTACGGATTCAACCATTCCATTCTGTCTTTTGACATTGATGATCTGAAGTTCGGCAATGAATACCTGATGACCATCGACCTGCTGAGGCTGAAATGCAACCAGCTGGAAAAGTATGTGCAGCTGCGAAAGCGGGAGAACAAGAACTATCAGGATCCGGAGACAGGCTTTTCCTTTTCTGCACTGGAGCAGCGGGTCACAAATTTCAGCACGTATGATCTGTCCAGACTCCGTTCCTATGTCATTGAAAACGGAATTGCCAACGAAAAGTCGAGTCTGATTTCCATGCTGGATTACAAGAACCGGATGGACCGCATTACCTACGACAAGTTCATGGCCGCGTATGATGAGGACAACAAGGGAATCAAGATGTACGATCCTGCGATGAGCGCCATCGTGATGATTCCGACGGAGGACCAGACGTCCAAATACTACATGTCCAGGACGAAAACCGGCATGGACAACATGGCGATCCATGCGGACGGACAGCTGATCGGGGCGACGGAAAAACTGGACAGCATGGAATACAATGCATACCTGATCCAGAAGATGAGGAATTCCTCTCCGGACGGTGCTCAGCGCAGGAAGGCGGATGAGATGATCCGGCAGATGGAAACGATGCTGGAATCCCTCGCTGCTGATATCAGAAAGGTTGACAATTCCTATACACAGTATAGGGCACGCAACTACCTCAGTTTCAGGAGCAGGTATATTCACTTCATCGAACGGATTGATGTTTTCAGTTCGTTCCTTGGCGCATGCGTGATCTTTTTTTCCGTTTTTACAGTGATGTTCCTGTGCGACTTTGTCAAAAAGAGAAGATAATATGAAAAAGTTTAGCATTTTTCGTTACCTCAAGCAGTTCAGCGTCGTGATTTTTCTGCTTGCGGTCATGGGTTCTGTGGCTATTTATCTCTATGGAAGATCGCAGCAGCGGTATATTGCTTCGACCATCATTCAGTATACCAATAAGGGTGCCAAGAATGGCTTTACACCGGATGGAAGCCCGCTGGATGTGGCGGAAATCTATTCCTCCACGGTTATAGATGCGGCGCTGAAGGATCTGGACTATGAGGCGAACATCGACTCAATCCGTTCCAGCTGCTATGTGGAGGAAGTCATTCCGGAAAAACAGGAAAAACTCAATGAGGCACTGCTGGAAAAGGGAGAAGAGTCCAGTTATGTGCCGGATACCTATCAGGTATTCTTTGTCGCAGGAAGCGATAAGGATGAGGACTACGCCTGGAATGTTCTGGATTCGATCATCAAAAACTACTGTGAATTCTATACGGAGAAGTATGTTGAGGAGCAGCTGCAGAGCAATGACTCGCTGGCGCTGCTGAAGGGCGAGTATGACTTTGTTGAAAGCGCCCAGATCCTCGAAAATGACGTCTACAAGATGCTTGATTATCTGCTGAATCAGAGAACAAACTGGCCGAATTTCCGTTCCGTTGAAACCGGCTATACGTACTATGACCTCTACAATGTGTACACCTATCTGTACAACTATGACATTCCGAACCTGTATGCCACGATTCTGGGTACTGCGGAGACAAAGGATATCGAGATCCTGATGAACCGTCTGACGACGGACAGCGAGGATCTGCAGCTGAATATCGAAAAATGCCAGGAGCAGGCGTCTCAACTGAAACTGCTGATCGATAACTACAGCGACCGCAACAAGGAAATGATGGACTATCATTACCACAATACCAACACGCTGGACGGCGGAACGGAGTACATCCTGAAGGATGTGGAATACGACAAGGAAAACGCCAGCAAGGAAACGACGTATGACAGCCTGATTCAGGAATATGTGAACCTGAACATCGAAATGCGGCAGAAGCAGATCGAGAAGAAACACAACGAGTATCTGCTCTCCGTTTTCAATGTCGCCATGCATGAGGAGGAAAGGGAAACCCTTTCCGCCGAGGAGATCCAGAAAAAGATCGACGAGTGCACCGTGCTGGTCCGGGAGTTTGACCGGAATGTGGAGGAGACCGGCAGGGAGCTGAACAGGTATCTCAGCGCGGACTACCTGACCATGATCAGCAGTATCAATGTCACTTCCGCGGTGAACCTCAAGCTGTATCTGGTGATCGCGATCGTTCTGTTTACCGTTGTCGGCGGCATCGGCGCTGTCCTGCTGGGCAGACTGATGGATTTCATCGACTATCACCTGTATGTGGACAAGACCGTTGGACTGCCCAACCGGGCCAAGTGCGACGAATACATCACCGAGCATTCCGAGAAGCTGGTCAAGGAGAACTTCTCCTGCCTGGTGCTGCGGATGACCTCACTGAACGATCTGAGCCGCAATTACGGCCGGGCAACGGGCGATGTGGTTCTCAGGGACTTCGGCATGATCCTCAAGAGCTTCGGCGATCTGTATGGGTTTGTCGGATACAATGGAAGCGGCATGTTCATGTCGTTCTTCCCGGAATGCTCCTCCGGCAAGCTGGATGTCATGATTGAGGCAATCAGGCGGCAGGTGGACGAATACAACAAGATCAATGCAGGCCGCGAGATCCGGTTTGTCTACGGCGAGTCGACCTCCAACGATGACGGTGTCTTTGAAATCAGAGCGCTGCTGCATCTTGCACTGCAGCGGATGAATACACCGAAAGATACACCGAAAGCCGGCTGAGCAGCCACTCTGGATTGCCCCCTTTCAAGGGGCAATCTTTTGTACCGGGCTGCCCTGTCTGCCGCCAGGGAGCGGCAGACGGGGCAGAATGCGGGAAAACAACTTGGAGATGGAACATGTCAAGTCAACGTATGCTCACTTACGGATTCGCCGGCAGCCTCAATACCCAGAGGACGCCGAGGTCGAAGAAAGGTCCGCCGCTGATCGTATCCATGCTGGCCATCGGCTGCACGTTCTTCGCCGGACTGGGTGACTGGAAAGTGCTCAACAACATGCTCAAGGGACTGCCCAAGGCGGTAGCCCTGGGAACGATTGCCTGTGCCTTTCTGTTTTTCCTGGTCGATGCGGATTTTGCCAACCTCCGGAAAGCGGTCAGTTATTTTCCGGTGTATATCATCCTGATTGCGGTCTATACATTTGTCAGCATGTATATCTGGGTGACGGATTTTTCCACTTCTGCGGTAATCAGCCGGGGCGGGCAGAAAATCTTTTTCCAGCTAATTACCATCATCTATGCGGTATGCATGTGTTATCTGTTTGAGACGGAGGCAGTCAACTACCTGTTTTTTACCATGTGTGCGACCAATGCGGCCATCATGGTGCTGGAAATGCCCCGGTTCGGCGTCGCGGAGAGCATTTCCTCCGTGATCACCTGCATCATCACCTTCGGAGATGCGAAAGGCTTCGTCCGTCAGCTGGAGATTCATGATATTACGTTTCTGTTCGGCCAGTTCCTGATCTACTACATGATGTTTGCCCCGAGGGAAACGAAGGGGGAGAAGCGGATCCGGATCCTTGCGGTCGGTCTGTGTCTGTTTTTCATGCTGGTCGGACTCAAACGAAGCACGTTCCCGGCGGTCATCATGATGTGCCTGTACGTTAAAATCGTCCGGATGACAAAATGCCAGGATGTCCTGATCACGCTGACGGGAATCGGTCTGTTCCTGTTTTTCTATCTGTATCTGTATCTGACGCGGTCCGGATTTCTGGTATCGTTCCTGGAATCGCTGGGCATCGACATGATGGGGCGCAATGTCCTGTGGAGCCTGCCCAATTCCTACTATGAACTGTCGCCGCTCTGGAAAGGGCTGGGCTTTGAAAAGGTAACGGATCTGGTCAACATGTGGTGCCGGCAGGGCCTGATCAACCGGCCGTATCCGCTGCACAATGACATTCTCCGGACATTCATCGAGCTGGGCGCTCTGGGATTTACTCTCTGGGCCGGGATCCAGTACATCTTTTACCCGATCTTCTGGCGGACCCATTACGATACGGAAACCAGCCTTCTGTACATGGCCATTCTGACGTACATGACCGTGTCGTATCTGACGGACAATACCGCCTTTTACTTCTGGTGCTGCATCGGGCTGAGAATGATCCCGATGAGTTACAGTTACCGGATTTACGTCAAGGAAAGAAGCAGGCGCTGGAAACCGCTTTCCAGCGAGAGTGCGGCCAATGAAATGTGGGCCATCGAGATGGAAGGGAGAATGAGGGAATGAGGCATATACTGACCAAATTGCCGGCCTATCTCCGCCACCTGTTTCTGCTGATCGTGCTGTGGCCGGTGGCAGCGGTTCTCCGGCGGACCAGTGAAATGTACCGGCATCTCTGGCTGGTCTCCGAACGGGGATTTGATGCCAGGGACAACGGATACTGGTTTTTCCGGTATCTGAGGGAACAGCATCCGCAGATCAATGCCTGTTTTGTTATTGAGAGCAGCAGTCCGGACTACAGCAAAGTTGCCGGCCTCGGCAGAACGGTGCCCACGGGTTCCATCCGCCACTACCTGATGTATCTGTGTGCGGACTACCTGATCAGCACTCATGTGCAGCCTGCCGCGCCGGACATCTGGAAGTTCTATCACCTGAGGCAGATCGGCATCCGGCCAAGGGGAAAGCAGATTTTTCTGCAGCACGGAATCATCAAGGACAATATGGTGCTCATGAACTATCCGAAGCTGCGGGTGGACTTCTTTGCCAGCGGCGGAAAGATGGAATATGACTACCTGACTGCCGAATACGGCTTTCCGGAGGGGATCATTCAATATACGGGACTGTGCCGCTATGACAACCTGATGAGGAACAATACCCCCTGCAATGAAATTCTGGTCATGCCCACCTGGCGGGGTTCGGACTACCCCTCGGGAGAACAGTTCACAGAGACGGCTTTTTTCAGGGAATATCAGTCTTTCCTGAACGCACCCCGGCTTGATGCACTGCTCAGGGAACACAATCTCCGCCTGATCTTCTATCCGCATATCGAGATTCAGAAAGAGCTGGGACGGTTTACCGCCCCCTCCGAGCGGATTGTTCTGGCAGACTGGCAGAATTACGATGTGCAGACCCTGCTGAAGCGGTGCCGTCTGCTGATTACCGATTACTCCAGTGTGTATTTTGATGTCGGGTATATGGAAAAACCGGTGATCTATTTCCAGTTCGACCAGGAGGAATTCCGCCGGTATCATTACCAGGAGGGCTATTTTTCCTATGAGAAACATGGATTCGGACCCGTGACAAAGACGCAGGAGGAACTGCTTGAGGCACTGGAGCAGGCAGCTGGCCGGGAATTCCGGATGGAGCCGATGTATCACGACCGGCTGAATGCCTTTTTCCTCATGCGGGATGAGAAGAACTGCGAGAGGACGTATGAAGCGATTCTGAGACTCGGAGAGCCCGGAAAACACACGGATACAGGAACACCAGGGGGAAAAAGCAGATGATCCGAGTATTGCATTCCGTCAGCAATATGGCCAGAGCCGGGATTGAAACCATGCTGATGAACTATTACAGAAAACTGGATCTTTCTCAGATCCAGTTTGATTTTCTTGCCAACAAGCCCATGCCCGGGGAGTATGATGAGGAGATCCGGCAGATGGGTGGACGGGTGTTTGTCAGCCCCGGCCTGAACCCCATCCATTATCCCCGCTATGAGCGGTTTATGAAGGAACTGATTGCCGGCAGCCCGGAGATCCGGATCGTCCATGCGCACAATGAGGCCATGGGGTATTATGCGCTCAGAAGCGCCGCGAAAGCGGGAATCCGCGTCCGCATCGCCCATGCGCACAATACACAGATCATCCGGGATTA
The DNA here is from genome assembly GCA_902767305.1 of uncultured Eubacteriales bacterium. GTDB lineage: Bacteria > Bacillota > Clostridia > Christensenellales > Aristaeellaceae > Ventricola. Next base: position 1,121 of record CACXHF010000467.1, on the reverse strand, counting down.
CAAATATCCGCTGAAAATGGTCTGCAAGGCCCTGCTTCCCGGAGCGGCCACGGACTGCTGGAGCTGCGGACGGGATGCGGGAATCTATTACTTCGGGGAAAAGAGATGGAAAAAGGAGGGTGTTATCCTCCACAATGCCATTGAGATCGGCCGGTTCCGCTATCAGGCGGATCTGCGGGAGGAAATGCGCCGGCGCTTCGGTCTTGAGGATTGCTTTGTCATGGGCCATGTGGGCCGGTTCAACCTTCAGAAAAACCACACGCGGCTGCTGGATATCTTTGCCAGGGTGCTGCAGGCGGAGAAGAATGCCCGGCTGGTGCTCATCGGCGTAGGGGAGCTGGAGGAAGCGGTCCGGGCGAAGGCGGCGGAGCTGGGCATTTCGCAGCAGGTCCTGTTCCTGGGGCAGATGCCCTCCGTGCATGAATGGATCCAGGCGATGGACTGCTTTGTGCTGCCCTCCCTGTTTGAAGGCCTCCCCGTGGTCGGGGTGGAAGCCCAGGCAGCCGGGCTGCCCTGCTTCTTTTCCGACAAAGTCACCGATGAAATCCTGCTGCTGCCTCAGTCCTGCCGCATTTCCCTGCAGGACAGTGATGAACAGTGGGCACGGCGCATTCTGGAAGTGAAGCAGAGGACGACAGACCGTCTGCAGGGCGCGGACATTGTGCGCCGTGCAGGCTATGACATTGAGACGGAAGCGGGAAAACTGCAGGCGCGGTACCTGGAAATGGCCGCGCGTGTATAGGGCCGGATCACATCGGGTTCAGGAGGGATGAAAATGGAGAAAACAGGGAAACGGATTGCAATGATCGGCCATAAGCTGATTCCGTCCAGAAACGGCGGGGTAGAGGTGGTGGTCAGCCATCTGGCGCCGCATCTGGCAGAGATGGGCTATGAGGTGACCTGTTATAACCGGACGAACACGGAATGCCGGGAAGCCCGGAAACAGGGACGGCTTGATACGGAGTACAAGGGGGTCCGCCTGATCTGGACGCCGACGATTAACCGCCGCGGCCTGGCTGCGATGTCCTCCTCCGTCATTGCCTCTTTCATGGCAGCCTTCAGCCCGTACGACCTGGTGCATTACCATACGGAGGGGCCCTGCGTCCTCTGCTGGCTGCCGC
>CACXHF010000466.1 GCA_902767305.1 uncultured Eubacteriales bacterium | reverse complement strand
GGGAATATCATCGCCCGCTGTACGGCATTTGCGCCCGACAGACGGTATCCGGATATGCATCAGGTCCGGCGCGCCCTCCTTCTGGCAAACCCAAAATCACAGGCCGGACAGGCAGGAAAAATCGCGTTTATCAGTATCACAGCAGCCGCGCTTCTCACTTTCACCGGGATCAGGATTTATGAGCGGATCACTTACAATCCGTTTACGGATGGTTCAATCATTCCGCTTGTCATGCCGGACGATGAGCGTCAGCAAGAGGCGGCCGCCTATCTCAGAGAAAAATATCAGACACACCTCTTTGACAATTGCAGTGCTTATTACACCGTAGGGCTTCTGAAGGACACGCTCATCGAGGTCTACGGAATGGATGAGGATTATGTCCGGGTTCCAAGTTCTCTTGAACCTCCGCAGGAAAATGAATCGCATTTTCTTCCCTGGTCGCTGGATGATGCACAGTACATCGACCGGGATTATCTGGCATATTTTGTCACCAAAGTCTACTGGCCTGATATTGCCGACAACTGGTCCTCCGTTAAAGGCGTCCCGGAAACTTACCCCGGCATCATCGTGTCCGTAGAATGGTGTCAAAATCACGGCATCCTGACAGGCGCAAACCGGCCGAGAGATGTGTCCTGCGGAGAAGCTGCCATTGTCTTTGCCAATGCTGACCGTGTAAGCAGCATGCTTGAAGGCAGCAAAAACAAATAGTCTGAATGTGTGCTATCTGCCCACCTGTTTTTCTCCGCTGCCTGGTATAATGAAAGAGCGAAATATCATCATTCTATATCTGGAGGAATACAAATGAAAAAGAGATTCTGTGTCTTCCTGTGCCTGTTTCTTATGACTGCGCTCTGCTGCGTGATGGCATCTGCCGAAACACCGGTTGATCCGGCAAATGTCCGATTGGAAGATTTTACCGGCAATTACATCTGTAAGACGATATCTTTCGGCAAGAATATCGTTCCTTTGCAGGATGGACCTTATACCCTTGCCATCAACGGAGATGAAGCGGTGATTAATGGAATCCCGGAACTTGGCACAGAGCCGCTGAAACTCCTCCTCGAAGACGGCGGACTGGTTTTTATTCCGCCTGAGGAAGAGGTACGGGTATTTACCCTGCGTTTTGAGAATGCCGATCTTCTGCTGTTGAAATTTGATGCAATCCCGGAAGCTCCCGTTTTCCGTTTTGAACCGGAAGCCGGAAAATAACGCCGGAACACGGAGCAGATCTGATCAGAGATGCAGACATCCTTGTTATTCAGGTTCTTTTCCTGCCGTTCCATCTGTTTTCTCTGCATGGTCCGCTTTTATTCATGATCCTGATACTTCCAAAACCAAAGGCAGCACTGTCAAAAGACAGTGCTGCTTTTATCAGTCTCCGATCAGAAAAAGAATTATTTCAGTTTCCAGGCCAGGTCATTCAGGAACAGCTGCTCTTCCAGTTTTTCCACCGTCGTTCCTGCGCCAATATGAACGTACTCAATGTCCATCATCCGCGCCCAGTCCTTCATCTGTTCCGCCGTCACGTCATAGCTGAGGACAGTATGGTGTGCGCCGCCTGCAGTAATCCAGCACTCCACACCGGTAGTCAGATCCGGCAGAGCGCGCCACATGACACGGGCGACCGGCAGGTTTGGCATAGGAAGAATTGGTTTAACTGCCTCAATATCCTGGACAATCAGGCGCAGCCTGCCGCCCATATCGACAAGGCTGACCACAATTCCCTTTCCTGCGTGTCCCTCAAATACCAGGCGTGCCGGAGGCTCACGATCGCCGATTCCCAGAGGATGAACCTCAATGCGCGGCTTTTCTGCTGCCACAGACGGGCAGACTTCCAGCATATGTGCACCCAGGCTGTAGGTCGCATCCGGATTCAGATTATAGGTATAGTCCTCCATGAAAGCGGTGCCGCCTGTCTGCCCTTCGCTCATGGCTTTCAGTATTGCCGTCATGGCCGCCACTTTCCAGTCACCCTCTCCGCCATAGCCGTATCCCTGTGCCATCAGGTGCTGTGACGCCAGACCGGGCAGCTGTTTCATTCCGTACAGATCCTGGAATGTATTGGAAAATGCTCTGCATCCCTCCTCATCCAGCATCTTTTTCATGGCGATTTCCTCACGAGCCTGATACCGGACCGTTTCGATATCGTTCGTAGCCATCTCATACTGCTGGCAGTAGCAGTTCATCAGTGCGTCGATTTCCTCCTCCGTCACTTCGTTCATGACTGCAACCAGCTTGCCTACCGGCCAGGTATTCACCTGCCAGCCCAGCTTGATCTGGACCTCTACCTTATCGCCCTCTGTAACTGCTACCTCCCGCATGTTATCCCCGAAGCGCATGACCTTGAGACTGCGCGAGAACATCACGCCGACAGCAGAACGCATCCAACTGCCCAGCCGTCTCTGAACATCCTCATCCTCCCAGTAGCCGGCAATCACTTTCCGGGGCATCCGCATGCGTGCTGCGATAAAGCCATGCTCACGGTCGCCATGTGCCGCCTGGTTCAGATTCATGAAATCCATGTCGATTTCTTCGTTTGGAATTTCCCGGTTATACTGTGTGGCCAGGTGACAGTAAGGCTTCTGCAGGTCATGAAAGCCATTGATCCACATCTTGGACGGACTAAAGGTATGACACCAGGTAATAATGCCGGCACATCTCGGATCATAATTGGCCTCACGCACCGTATCCGAAATTTCCTGATTGCTTTTTACCGTGGTTTTATACACAAGTCTGCAGGGCAGAAGGCCGGAATCGTTCATTTTATCTGCCATTTCCGCTGCACGTCTGGCAACCGTGTCCAGAACTTCCGGTCCATACAGCGTCTGGCTTCCGACCAGAAACCAGAATTCATAATCTTTCAGCATCGGGGAAACCTCCTGTAGTTCATTATATGCTATGCCGTTAACTCAGTGCTGCATCCAGCACCATTATCAGCACAAAGCCAGAAGATAACAATTTCTCAGTCAATTCTGTGCATCTGACTGCTGCTTTCAGTCATAAACTCAGTTCTTCTTCGAATCTCTGTTTTTCAGTGAGCGATTCAGCGTAACAAAATAGATCCCGCAGAGAAGCGCCGCAAAACAGATTCCCGCCGGATAGGCAATTCCGGCAGAAAGTCTGAATCCTTCTTTTGCCATCAGGATGTATGTCATGGACACAGCCGACATGAATGTTGCCGGGCAGGCAGTCAGCAGCGAACCATAGCGGTATCTGCTTTCTCTGAGCAGATAGGAAGTCGCAACCCACAGAGCAACCATGGCAAGCGTCTGATTGCTCCAGGAGAAATACCGCCAGAGCACATTAAAATCAAGCCGGGTAAGAACTGCACCGACAGCCAGCAGAGGCAGTGTAATAATCAGCCGGTTCCGGATGTTTTTCTGGTTAAGATGGGTAGCTTCCCCAAGGATCAGTCTGGCACTCCGGAATGCCGTATCCCCTGAGGTAATCGGGCAGACCACAACACCGACGACAGCCAGAAAGCCGCCGACCGGTCCCAGCATCTTGATGCAGATATCATACACAGTTCCGGACTGTCCCATCGTGGAAATGGCCTCGCTCAGCATCTGCGTTGTTCCGTAAAATGCCACACCTGCCGCTGCCCAGATCAGAGCAATGACAGATTCCGCAATCATTGCACCGTAAAAAACACTTCGTCCATATTTCTCATGCGTAATACATTTGGCGATCATGGGCGACTGCGTCGCATGGAAACCGGAAATCGCACCACAGGCAACCGTCACAAACATGAATGGCCAGATCGGCAGTCCTTCCGGATGCAGATTCTTCAGCGTAATTTCCGGAATCGTATATCCGCCGAAAAAGATTCCACCAATGACACTCAACGCCATGACAATCAGAATGATTCCGAATACCGGATACAGGCGGCCGATCAGCTTGTCAATCGGCAGAAGTGTAGCCAGTACATAGTACAGAAGAATCACGACAACCCAGAAATCCACATTTAAAAACTCCGGCGTCAGGCCTGCAATCAGCGCAGCAGGACTGTTTACAAACACCGTTCCGCACAGTACCAGGAGCACTACAGAAAAGCCCCGCATGACGATCATTGCAGCTTTTCCAAGATAAACGCCGGACAGTTCAGCAATAGAATTCCCGTTGTGACGTGACGAGATCATCCCGCACATAAAATCATGCACCGCGCCTGCAAAAATAGCCCCGAAGACAATCCACAGGAACACAACCGGTCCGAAACAGGCACCCATCAGTGCACCGAAAATCGGCCCTGTTCCTGCAATATTGAGCAGCTGAACCAGAAATGCCTTCCATGGCTTCATTGGAACACAGTCCACTCCATCATTGATAGCTACTGCCGGTGTCTGCCGGTCATCAGGTCCAAAGATTTTTTCACTCAGCCGGCCGTATACAAGATACCCGGTCAGAAGAACCACCAGGGAAAGAAGAAATGAAATCATTGTTTTTTACTTCCTTTTCTAATTAAAATACACCCGCAGACTGCCTCCGGCAGCTGCCCGCTTTCTTTTTCCGTTTTTCGTGGAAATTGCTGAGAAAAAGTATTTGACGATCGATTTGAATAAAGTCAGTGTCTGCCTGGCAGAAAATATGCCTTTGTCTGCTTTCATCCGGGCAGTCGTTCCATCATCCAGCCGGGTACTCCCCGTCACAGATAAATGCCGCCGGGCCTGTCATGTAAACATGTCCGTTGCGAATCGAAATGAACAATTCTCCGCCATCGAGGGAAATCCGGACATCCGGCCGGGAAATTCCGTTCTCCACACCGGCTGATGCACAGGCACATGCACCCGTACCGCATGCCATTGTTATACCGCTTCCCCGTTCCCAGACACGCATCCGAAGATGATCGGGGGCGATCACATTGACAAACTCTGCATTGGTCTTTTCCGGAAACACAGGATGCCGTTCCAGCAGTGGCCCGTAAAAGTCAAGATCAAAAGTATCAAGAGAATCCCGGATAAAGACCACTGCATGCGGGTTGCCCATGCTCACCGGCGTCACATGAAACTCGCGGTCACCAAGAACAATCGAAACGGTCTTCTCTGAAGACTCAATCGTGCATGGAATCCTCGATTTTTCAAAAATAGGCACGCCCATATCCACGGTCACCGCTGTCACACAGCTATCCATAATCTGAAGACTGACCGGCTTGATTCCCGAATCTGTCTCAAGCAGCAGTTCTTCCTTATGAACCAGTCCGCGCTCATAAACATATTTTCCGACGCAGCGGGCGGCATTCCCGCACATTTTTCCTCTGGAACCGTCTGCATTGTACATAATCATGCGCACATCAGCAGTCTCACTCGGCGCAATCAGGACCAGCCCGTCACTTCCAACACCGAAATGCCGGCTGGAAATACGTCTGGCCAGCTCCTCCGGCTTTTCAACGGATTCCGTAAAAAGACTGACATAGATGTAATCATTTCCAAGGCCTTCCATTTTGGTGAAACGCATGAGCAGCTTCCTCCCCCGTTCCAGATCCCATTCAGGTCATTTTCCGGTAGTTTCTCGGAGTAACCCCGTACTTTTTCTTAAACGAGTCTTTAAAATAGTTGCTGTCGGAAAAACCGCAGCGAATTGCAATTGTGGTGATGGAGTCACTGGTTGAAAGCAGTTCCTGTGCCGCATGATGCAGCCGGATAAACACCAGATACTCGTGCAGACCGATTCCCGTCATCTGACGAAACTTCCGGCTCAGATAGTTCGGGCTGAATCCGACAGCCTGTGCGACATCCTGTGTGGTAATCATGTCCATATAATGCCCGCAGATATACTGAGCAGCTTCCAGAATCTGCTGATCTGTCGTATGAATCTGAGCCGGCATATTCTGCAGAAACAGACAGACGCGGCTGCAAAGCAGGAGAAGCCCCTGCAGATAGAATTTTCGCAGAAGTTCCGAACGGGCGTCATTGATTTTCTCCTCATTCAGCATTTGTTTGAGACACCCGGAGATATGTTCCCGGTATGCTGCCGGAACCTGAAAAATCTGCGTCACTTCAAAAAAATGTTCCGAATCCGGCATATATGCCCGCACGTCACTGTCTACATCCTCAGGTCTGAAGAAGATGACAGTGCGGCGGCAGGAGGAGGTCGGATACCGCGTATAATGCAGTACCATTGGGGGGACAAGGATAAAATCGCCTGCATGAAGGTCGTGAATGTTGTCCTCTATCAGAAAACAGCATTCCCCGCTTTCCACATAGTACAGCTCATAGCAGCTGTGGCAGTGATTTCCAGGCATCGAAAAACTTTGAGGACGGAGCGTTGTATTGGCATGTACGCATTCCGTTCCGCGCTCATCCAGATATCTCTCCGTCTGCACTTTTTTCTCCTCCTTTACTGTTGAAAATTCTGTATTCCAGACGAATTATAGTTCATATTCAGCGGAAAATCAAGAAATTCTAATATACAATCACATCAGAAATAGCTTTATCTAATGGAACGTTATGATCCGGCTGTGCCCTTTAACAGTTTGATGTCAAATCACAGGATTTGATGCCCGGAAAGGAGTCGTCACCATTGCTTTCCTATGTCATTGTCGGATCCGGCTATCGATCTCAGTATTTTGCGCGTATTTCCAGAACCTATCCGGACCTGTTTCGGGCGGTTTATCTGTGCCGCTCACAGGAAAAAGCCCGTCTGATGCATACACTGACCGGACTTGATGCCTTTTTAAGCGCAGACAGTCTTCCCTTTCGTCCGGATTTTGCCGTTATTGCCGTAGACCGGTCCGGTATCGCAGCAGTAGCGGAGGAGTGGCTCGACCGGGGGATCCCGGTAGTCGTGGAAACACCGGCAGGAGATACCCGTGAGGAACTCTTACGGCTGTGGGAGCGGCATCTGCAGGGAGACCGGATTGTCTGCTGTGAACAGTATCACCGCCAGCCGGTTCTCGCCGCCGGACTCCGCGTCCTTCATGAGGGGATGATCGGCACTCCGCTCTCCATGTATCTTTCTCTTCTTCACGACTATCACGCCATGAGCCTCATCCGCCGGGCCCTGCTTGACGGAAAACCGGAGCCGTATGTCCTGCACGGCACATACTGCTCCTCTGAAATTGTCGAAACCGATTCAAGAAACAGTGCCTTCTGGGACGGCCGCACAGCTGCAGTCATGCGCAGTACCATTCACATTTCCTTTCAGTCCGGAAAGGAAGCCATCTACGACTTCTGTCCGGTTCAGTACCGCTCCTACATCCGTTCCCGCCATCTGACCGTCCGTGGCAGCAGAGGTGAGTGGAGCGATAACCAGGTTCTTTACCTGAATAAAAACAACGAACCGCAGCGCATTTCCCTGACAGCGGATATTCCGAAGCAGTACCGGTGTCTGGATACCCAGGCTCTCCGGGATAAGCGGCGTACCTTTACAGCAGAACTCGCCCCGGATACTGTCCAGGACGAATTTGCCATTGCTTCCATTCTTTTCGACATGAACGACTATCTAAACGGAGGTCCAAGCCCGTATCCTCTTGAAGAGGCGCTGGACGATGCCTATTTTACCATTCTCAGCCAGCAGGCACAGAATAATCCATGGAAAGCCATATTCTCCGAGCGAATGCCCTGGCAGTCCTGAATTCATTTTCTTCACACAAAAGGAGGATAATATGAACACACGTATCTTTGGAAAAAGCGGCTGGCCCGTCAGTGAAATCGGGCTTGGCACCTGGCAGCTTGGCACCCGGTGGGGTGATCCGTTCAATCATGAGGAAGCCATCCGGATTCTTGAAACAGCTGATTCCGCCGGAATAACGTTTATCGATACTGCTGATGTTTACAACGGCGGGAAAAGTGAGGAAACCATCGGTGAATATATTTCTGCTCATCCGGACCGTTTCTATGTCACCACAAAATGCGGCCGCCGCCTGAATCCCCATACCTCCGAAATGTATACTCCCGAGGCTGTTTCCGGCTTTATTGACGGCAGTCTCAAGCGGATGAAACTCGAAATACTCGACATGATCCTGCTGCACTGCCCACCCACGCCGGTTTTCCACAGAGATGACATCTTTGCCGAGCTCGAGCGTCAGAAAGCAGTTGGTAAAATCGCCGGGTACGGTGTCAGCATTGAGAAAGTAGACGAAGGTCTGGCTGCCATGGAATATGATATTTCCGCCATGGAAGTCATCTTCAACATGTTCCGCCTCAAACCGCTTGACACCCTTTTCCCCACTGCCGCCAGAAAAAACGTGGCCATCATTGCCCGGGTTCCTCTTGCCAGCGGCATTCTGACCGGGCGTTATACGAAGAAGACCGCCTTCGGCCCCAAGGATCACCGGACATTCAACCGTGAGGGTGCCTCTTTTGACAAGGGAGAAACGTTCTCTGGCGTCCCGTATGAACTGGGCATTGATGCCGCCGATCAGCTTAAGAAAGTTTTCGGCACAAATGATCTTGCTCCCATTGCCATCCGGTGGATTCTGATGCATCCGGAAGTCAGTGTCGTCATACCAGGTGCCAGCAAGGCTTCCCAGGTCCTTGAAAATGTCCGAGCAGCCGAACTTCCTCCCCTGACAGAAGCCCAGATGAACGCCGTCACCGACATCTACAACCATTATCTCCGTGATCTGATTCATCCTCAGTGGTAACAGTCCGCTTTTCAGCAGGAGGTTTAACATGAAATACCGTTCCTTCGGCAAGCTGGGAATCACCGGCTCTGCTTTCGGCCTTGGATGCATGCGTTTCAACGGTGCGGCATCCGGCGACAGCGTCATTGATGAACAGAAAGCCATTTCCCTCATCCGCCGCGCCATTGACGGAGGCGTTACCTATATTGATACCGCTTACGTCTATCTGAACAGGACATCTGAAACAGTTCTCGGCAAAGCGCTCCGAGACGGATACCGTGATAAAGTCATGATCGCCACCAAAGTGCCAATCGATCATATCCATAACCGTGCTGAAATGGAAGCCCTCTTCGAGGAGGAACTCCGGAAGCTGCAGACTGACCATATTGACTTCTACCTGATGCATGCCGTCAACGCAGAACGGTGGGAGCGCTTTAAGGCCGTCGGTGCACCGGAATTCTTCGAGGAACTGAAGCAGAAAGGGAAAATTCGCTACAAATGTTTTTCTTTTCATGACGATTATCCGGCATTTGAAAAAATCATTCAGGATAATGACTGGGATATGGTCCAGATACAGTACAATTTCATGGACATCAACAATCAGGCCGGGACCAAAGGTCTCGAGCTTGCCGGCCGGCTCGGCATTCCCGTCGTCATCATGGAAGGTCTCCTTGGCGGACGTCTTGCAAAGGCTCCGGACAATGTCCAGGCGCTGTATGATCAGTTCCCGGTAAAGCGTTCTCCGGTCGAATGGGCATTTCGCTGGCTATGCAACCATCCCGAGGTCGCAGTCGTCCTTTCCGGCTGCAATGAGATGGAGCAGGTGGAAGAAAACCTGCGCATTTTTGATACGGTGGAACCGGGCATTATGTCCCCTGAGGAGCTGAAACTCATGGATGACGTCCGCAGCGCCTACCTGAGCCGCACCAAAATCGGCTGCACGGACTGCCGTTACTGCATGCCCTGCCCCAACGGAGTCAATATTCCCCGTATTTTTTCCATCTGGAACAATGCTTCCCTTTACAATACCGATCCAAACTCAGACAACGACCTCCGGCAGGTTCTCTCCAATGATGCAGGCGCCAATCTTTGCATCGGCTGCGGTGCGTGCGAAGCACAATGCCCGCAGCATCTCAATATCATTGAGTCCCTGCAGACAGCCTGGCAGGATCTCGGACAGGCATAGAAGACAATTCATTCTGTTTTCCGTACCCCGCCGCATGATAAAATGGTACCCGAATGGAAGACGGCACTTTGACAGCGTCCGCATCCATTCGGGTACCATTATTATTTTTCATCCGTCTGAAAAAGCCGATAGAATGACGGATCAGCCGCCCTGCAGCAAATCCGGACTGATGTTCAGGTGAACAACTGCTCAGTCCGCTCCATATGTACAGAACATTCCGACATCAAAATCAGCAATATTCATCAGCGTGACATTCCCCTGAATATCCTCATACAGGTAAACAATTGCAAAATACGGTTCAGCTCCTGGATAGACCACCGTTGCCTGGCAGAGAATGGCATGATTGGTCCCGGCAACCACCTGGGACCCAAGATAGGCAACCGGAACATAATTCACTCCGACCAGTCCGTCCATGCCCTTCGCCAGCAGTGCCTTCACGTCATCCGTGACAGCCGGATCTGCGGCCGGCTTCCAGCCGCCTGTAATGGTCAGCTCTAGGTTCTCCGGGTAATCAATGGAAACAAATCCTGCATCATCAGTTTCATTCCAGATGGCATAATAAGGAAGCTCCTTTGAATCCGGATTCGTTTCCTGCAGATGCGACCACATCATAAAGCCTTCCGGAAGCTTGTCAAGCGGTGTTCCGGGGGTATAAATCAGAACTGTCTGTGCCTTTTCAAGACCATATGGACCGGAAGTCACATAGCGAACTCCGTCCTCAATAGCCTCTGGCACCTGTCCCTCATCCATTTCAACCGTGACTTTCACCTTCCAGGTGGTTTCATCCACCTTTTCCGGTTCAGTGAACTGACCGTGGAAAGTACAGCCGTATACCGTCCCGTCCGGATAAGTATCTCCAATCTCCCCCATCTCACTGTCATGGAAGTTCCCGTTAAAGGCCCCCTTTTCGTCCATAATCAGTTCGGTACTCCAGGCACCTGCGCCGCTCGAAAACTCGAACCACTTTCCCTGAATCTGTGTGAAGAGTTCCTCATCCGCCAGTCCTGAAACGAGGACCATTACGGCAACCAGAACCGCAGTCAGCAGTGCTGCAAACTTTTTATTCATATTTTTTTAACCCTCCTCTGTGTATTGTGCTGTGCACATATTTAAGACGAAACATCTACCTGATTTTGTCCCGGAAAAACGACCCGTTCACTTGAATATACGAACAATCTCTCCGGATGGCATTTCCCGCCTGTTTTCATTTTTTCCGTCTGTCAGAAAAATATGCCGTCCGGCAATCGGACGGCATTATTTTAGCAGTTAGGAAAGATGCGTGCTGTTACTGCAGCGGAGCCGGATAGAGAACCTTGGTCTCGGTGAAGTCGAACGGCCATACGGTCTTCCACTCGCCGTCCTGAACCTGCGCAATAGCAACGGAGGCAGAGGTATTGTCTCTGTAATGCTGGACGCCGGCCAGATCATAGTTCTCAAAGTGAATGCGGTCATACGGCAGGATGATCTTGCGTCCGCCGGGGAATTCGCCCTGGATATCCAGTGCGGCAATCGCATCACGGACAGCAGCGCCATCGGTAGAACCGGCAGCCTCAATCGCAGTCTTGAAGATCCAGACGACGGTGTAGGACTCGGCAGAATGGCCGTTCATGTTGACGCCATACTGAGCCTTGAACTCCTCATTGATCTCCATACCGTTGATCAGATCGGGGTTAAATTCAACCACGGAAGCTACGCCATTGGCAAGATTTTTGAGGTTGCCGATGAAAGCAGGATCGGTGAATCCGTTAGCCTTGGCCACGATGAGCTTCGGAGTATAGTTCTGGGCCTTCAGAGTCTGCACAAAGAGGGTTGCGTCACCAATATAGGAGTCGCAGAGGACTGCATCGGGATTAGCCTTCTTGAGAGCCAGAACCTGAGCGCTCAGGTCGGTTGCATTGCTGCTGTAATCAACTGTCGCCACGAGTTCAAAGCCATACTTCTCCTTGAACAGATCGACGCACCGGATCAGTTCCTGACCGATGGCGGCACGGTCCGTAAAGATGGCGATGGTCTTGACTTCCTCGCCGGTCTGAGTGGCAGTATCCTTCAGATACTTCAGCATATCTTCAACATAGACAGAGTTGAGCGGGCAGAGACGGAAGAAATAATCCATCGCCTCGTGATCCGGATCGCTCAGACGGTCCAGAGTGGAGATAGCGGTGATCATCGGAACACCGTACTGGGTGCACACCTGAGCCACAACTTCGGTGACTGTGGACATATGGCAGCCCATCATAACATCGACATGCTCCTGTGTGATCAGACGCTCGGCCTCAGACTTGCCCTGAGCAGGATCGCCGGCATGATCGCCGCGAACAACTTCGAGCATACGGCCGTTAACGCCGCCCTTGGCATTGATCTCGGCAACTGCGAAATCAATACCGCGCAGGATATTCTCACCAATTGCGGCGTTTCCACCGGACATGGCGTAAATGGTGCCGATCTTGATCGGAGCTTCATCAGCCACGGCAAGACCAACAACCAGTGTTGCGAGCACTGCAATAATGCTCAGAATGGAAATGAGCTTCTTCATGTTCATCCTCCTAAAAATTTTTATGTTAAACACCGAACTGCCACGGTGTTAACAGCAAACAGTTCAGATACCCAGATAAGCTTTCTTGACATGTTCATTCGCTGCAAGCTCTTCAGCTGTTCCTTCAAGAGCAATGTGACCGTTTTCTATGACATACCCACGGTCGGCACAGGCCAATGCTTTTGTAATGTCCTGTTCCACCAGCAGAACCGAAATGCCGTCATTCCTTACCAGTGTGGAAGCCACGTTCAGAATGTCATCCACAATGTTCGGGGCAAGACCCAGCGACGGTTCATCCAGAATCAGAAGCTTTGGCATGCCGATCAGCGCTCTGGCAACAGCAACCATCTGCTGCTCGCCGCCGGAGAGCGTTCCTGCTGCCTGGCGTGCCCGTTCTTCCAGTTTCGGAAACCACTGGTAGACCACCCTAAGATTGTCCGCAAAGTGTTCTCTCGTCTGTTTATTGAAAGCACCCATTTCAAGATTCTCAAGAACCGTCATTTCAGTAAAAAGCTGACGTCCCTCCGGAACCTGCACAATTCCCTTATCCAGCACATAACGGGAATTATGCCGGGCAAGTTCCTCTCCGTTGAAATTTACCGAACCGGCCGAGGGACGGATCATGCCGGTAATCGTCCTGACCATGGTCGTCTTGCCTGCACCGTTTGACCCGAGAATAGAAACGATTTCTCCGTCATTCACATGGAAGGCGATATCCCAGAGAATATTTACTGCACCATAACCAGCCCGCAGTCCTTCAACTTTAAGCATTTGCGCCCTCCTTCTTTCCCAGGTAAACCTCCATGACATAGGGATCATTCATGACCTGAGCCGGCGTTCCTTCCGCAATTTTCTCTCCGTGGTGAAGCACGATTACTTCCTCACAGAGACTTACAACAGCCTGCATGATATGTTCGATAAGGAAAATGGTCACACCGGATTCATTGATTTTCCGGATCAGCTGAATCGCAGCTTCAGTTTCCGCCGGATTGAGACCGGCCATGTTCTCATCGAGAAAAAGCATCTCCGGCTTTGTCGCCAGTGCTCTGGCCATCTCAAGCCGCTTCTGGTCCGGTGTCCCCATGTCTTTCGAAAGAATATGACGCTTTTCATAGAGCCCCGTGAAATGCAGGATCTCCATCGCGCGTTCTTTGGCCTCACGTTCACTTTTTGCAGCCGCATGGCCGAAATAGGCGGAAGCCACCACATTTTCAAGCACGCTGAGATTTTTCAGTGGCTTCATGATCTGGAAAGTGCGGGCAATCTTCATATTGGTATATTCGTAGGCTTTTTTATCCGTGATATCCTGTCCTTTATAGAGAATTCTTCCCTCCGTCGGCGGATAATAACCGCAGATCATATTGAAAGTAGTGGACTTTCCGGCGCCGTTCGGACCGATCATACCGGTAATTCCTCCCTCACGGACAGAGAAGGAAACATCCTTCACGGCTGTCAGTCCCTTGAACCGTTTGGTAATGTGCTGAACTTCAATAATTTTTGAATCGCTCATCCTTCTCACTCCTTCCCGCTCATTTTCGCCAGTTCCACTTCCTCCAGTACCTCAACCGGCGGTTTCAGGAGAATCTTTGTATCGATAAACGTTTTCACTCTGCTGTGCATGTACCAGCCGAGAATGCCCGTCGGCCGGAAACGGATCACTACCAGCAGAACCACCGCATACATAAGCATGTTGATGCCGGGCAGGATGGAACTGTACTTGGCACGAAGAAACTCCGAAAGCGGAATCATAATCAGTCCGCCGACCAGCGGGCCTTCCACAAAGGCAGCACCGCCGACAACCGCCGGCAGCACCGATTCGGTGGACTTTGAAAGAATCATCAGTTCTGGATCGATATAGCGGATATAGCTGGCATAGAAAAATCCGACCAGTGCCGCCACCATGGCTGAAACCACAACCGCCATGATCTTATAACGCGTCGGGTTGATGCCGATAGCCGCTGCAGCATCCTCATCCTCACGGATGGTACGCAGCGCATACCCCATCTTGGATCGTTCAATCTTCTTCATCAGAAGATATACCAGGAGAAGCATAGCCAGCCCCACATAGTAATAGGGAATCTTGCTTCCGAAACGGAAATTCAGCCAGGAATCACGGCCGAACGGAAGTCCGACACCGCTGGCGCGTCCGAAAAAAGTAGAGTTGATAATAAACTGCCGGAGTGCCTCACCAAAGGCAATGGACACCAGTGTAAAGTAGGGTCCCCGGAGAATAAAGCAGGGATAGAAGATGATGCCTGCCACAAGTCCGACAATCACCATGCCGAGGATGGCAGAAAACCATGGATTAATCCCCGCCTTTGTAATCAGCAGACAGCTGGCATAGGCGCCCAATCCCATGTATGCCGCATGGCCGAGTGAATTTTGTCCGGTCATACCGCCCAGCAGGTTCCAGGCCATCGAGAGCGTGGACATGTAAAACACCAGAACAAAAATATTCATAATATACGGAGATTTGACAAACAACGGAATGCAGACAAATATCAGGAGCATGATTCCCAGCATGATCGCCAGATTCCTGTGATACGTGCGAACCGCTTTTCTCTTTTCGCTCATTCTTATTTCCTCCTGATAATAATCAACTGACGCGCAACCAGAATGACAATGAACGTTACGAAAACGATCAGGTCACTGTAGGAGGGGCTGATGAACAATGCAACCATGGTTTCGAGAAGTCCGAGAAAAATTCCGGCAAAAAAAGCACCAGGAATAGAACCAAGTCCACCTACAACCACTACGATCAGAGCCCGGAAACCGAAACTGGCTCCCGCCGTGGGGAAAATCGTATAGAAACCGGTCAGAAGAGCTCCTGCAATTCCGGCCAGTGCCGCGCCCAGGCCGTAGGTCAGGATATAGATCCGCTTGGCGTTAATGCCTACCACTTCAGCACCTACCGGGTTCTGAGAGACAGCACGGATCTGCTTGCCGATGGTTGAATATTTGAGGAAAGCGAACAGAGCAATCGATATGACAATCAGGACTCCAAAGCTGATGAGTCTCGGAAGCGCCAGGGTAACCGGTCCCATATTAATGTAGACCTGCGAGTAGCTTGTCGGAATGGTTCTGTATTCAGAACCGAACAGAACCAGAGCCCCGTTAGAGAACAGCAGTCCCAGACCAACCGTCAGAAACAGAAGATTGGTAAAGCTCTTTGTTCCCAGAGACGGAGTAATCAATGTGTGCTGGATCACAGCCCCGAGACAGAACATGATAACTGCAACAATCGGAACGCAGAGATACGGATCAAGTCCGAAGGTTGTACACAGAAAATAGGTCAGATACATACCAACCATGAGCATTTCGCCATGACAGAAGTTAACAATCTTCATTACACCGAAGATAACATTCTGTCCCATTCCCATGAGTGAGTAGAATCCTCCCATCAGGAGTCCATTCACACATGCCTGTAAAAATGTACTCAATATCCTTTCCTCCTCATGCATCCTTTTGAGATGCAGTTTTGCAAATCATCTGCATTGTATCACTTTAGTTTTATCCTCTGCAAGATTTTTTCCATACTTTCAGGCGATATTCACAAAAAATCTGAGCAGTAGTCAAATGACTCTCCGTGATAATCCAGGCCTTCTTCCATTCGGTTTCCCAGGCTTGGAAACTGTCTGAAACATTCACGAACGGCTCCTTTTTCCCTGTATTCCCTGCCCGGTACCAGAGAGTTGAGCACTCACAGTCTGTCATTATTGCAGGCCGTGCTGAATGAACGCCAAAGCCCTTTTGTGCAAAAAAAGTCGTAGAGAAAAAACACCGAAGCAGTGCTGCTTCAGTGTTTCAAAACAAGTATTATGCAGATGTTTCCGATGAAAAGGATTCACATCTGTCGGTTTTCTGTCCTCGACAGGCAGAACGCCCGGTATCAGACCCACCTGAAGTTCCGCTGTGTTCAGAAATCTGTCTCATCCGACTGAAGTGCGTCAAATCCTTCCTCACCTGTCCGGATACGTATCACGTTTTCAACATCCGTAACAAAAATTTTGCCGTCGCCGATATGCCCTGTATACAGCACTTTTCTGGCCGTTTCCACAACCTGACGTACCGGTACTTTACTGACAACAATATCCACCTGAACCTTAGGCAGAAGGGTAACTTCCACAGGCGTGCCGCGGTAGTATTCCGGTTTTCCCTTCTGTGCGCCGTATCCCATTACATTTGTCACCGTCATTCCGGTAATTCCGATCCGGTTCATGGCTGTTTTAAGGCTTTCAAGACTGCCCGGACGGCAGATGATCCGTACGCTGGTATAAGTGGGGATACCCGCTTCCTTCTCTTTTTTCTCTTTACGCACCGGGATCTCCGTCTGAGATGCCGACGGCACCGGGACCATATCTGCATCCGGACTGCTGTCCGCCATGATCATAAAGCCTGAATAGGCGGCATGCAATCCGTGTTCGGAACGGTCAAGTCCCATGACCTCATCCTCAGGCTCTGCGCGCAGACCTATTGTCGCCCGGATAATCAGGAATACGATCGTGATGACTGCACCTGTCCAGGCGATCACTGAACCGACACCAAATATCTGTATGCCAAGGAAAGAAAATCCTCCACCGTAAAATACTCCTTTCGCTGTAGAAATACCCGTTGCAAACAATCCCGTCAGGATCGTGCCAAGAGCACCGCAGACACCATGCACCGAAATTGCACCGACCGGGTCATCAATCTTTATCACCTTGTCGAACAGTTCTACAGAGAAGACTACTGCAAAACCGCAGCAGATACCGATTATGGCCGCACCAAAGGGATCTACCGCATCGCATCCTGCCGTAATTCCTACCAGACCGGCCAGCGATGCATTGAATGTCATGGAAACATCCGGCTTGCCATAACGAATCCAGGTAAAAATCATGGTTACCAGTGTCGCCAGAGCTGCAGCCAGATTCGTATTGAAGAATACCAGTCCGGCGCTGGTAATCAGTGCGTCACTGTCCATTCCGACTGTGCTTGCACCGTTAAATCCAAACCAGCAGAACCACAGAATGAAAACACCCAGTGCTGCAATGGACAGGTTGTGTCCGAGGATAGCCCTTGGCTTTCCATCCTTCCCATACTTGCCAATACGTGGTCCCAGTATTTTTGCCCCAATCAGTGCACAGACACCGCCTACCATATGCACACAGGTAGAACCGGCAAAATCATGGAAACCCATTTCTGCCAGCCAGCCGCCGCCCCAGATCCAATGACCGGAAACGGGATAGATAAACAATGAAATTGCAGCAGAATAGATACAGTAGGCTGAGAACTTCGTGCGCTCAGCCATGGCGCCAGAGACAATGGTCGCACTGGTCGCACAGAATACCGTCTGGAAAATGGCATAAGCCCACAACGGAACACCTGCCGGCAGAATATGTGAATAATCCCGCATGATAAACGGATCAATCCATCCGAATGCAGCCGTACCGGCACCAAACATGATGCCAAACCCCGCCAGCCAGTAAAGAGGTGTCCCGATACAGAAGTCCATCAGGTTTTTCATGAGAATATTGCCCGTATTTTTAGCCCGGGTAAACCCCGCCTCACACATGGCAAATCCTGCCTGCATAAAGAAAACCAGTGCTGCTCCAAGCAGAACCCAGATCGTGTTTACAGCAGAAAACGTCATAATAATCACAGTCCTTTCTCTCCAAAAAATGAACAGCGGCGCAGGGGTGTGTCAGGCACACCCTTGCGCCGCTGTCAGGTATTCACCTGATCCTTTCAGGTTAATCCTCTGTTCAGTTAAATTCCGCTGGCTCCATAGTTGCTGAGGACCCTTGCAGAAGGATCGTCCACGTCACAGCCGGGCCAGGTTTTGTTAGGCATCCAGAAATCCGGAATCATCCGCGCCTGTCCAGGATAGAACTGTTCAAACAGTTCCCGGTAAAGCAGGCTTTCCTTGGTAAAGGGGCGGCAGTAATCATACGCGGCAGCTTTCTGTTCCCACTCCTCATCGAGATAAGTACGCTCTGCCAGCGCCTTTAGATCTGCGACCATCGAATGACCAACCGCATCCGAGAACGCTGCTTTCTGCCGCCACAAAATGGCATCCGGCAGAATCGCATCCTCCGCAAACGCCTTACGGATCAGATACTTTCCCATGTTATGCCGATTCATCTTGAGTTCCGGATCTATACTCATAGCGTAGCGGACAAATTTGAGATCACCGAAAGGAACCCGAGCCTCCAGACTGTTCACAGAAATGCACCGGTCCGCACGCAGGACATCATACACATGCAGTTCCCGGATCCGCTTTTCGGCCTCTTCCTGGAACTCTGCCGCATCAGGTGCGAAATCTGTATACTTGTATCCGAATAGTTCATCGCTGATTTCACCTGTCAGGAGAACACGGATGTCCGTATTTTCATGAATATACCTGCATACCAGATACATTCCGATGCTGGCCCGGATCGTCGTAATATCCCAGGTGCCCAGCAGTTCAACGACAGCAGGCAGAGCTTCGAGAACATCTTTCTCCGATATAATAACCTCCGTATGCTCTGATCCGATATAATCCGCTACCATCCGTGCATACTTGAGGTCAATCGCATCCACATCCATGCCAATGGCAAAGGTTCGAATGGGTTTTTTCAGTATCTTCGCCGCAATGGCACACACAAGGGAGGAATCCAGGCCGCCGGAGAGCAGAAAACCAATGGGGGCATCTGCATCCAGACGCTTTTCCACCCCGTCTATCAGCAGCCGACGCAGTTTCTGACAGATATGATCCTCATCACGCATCGTAAACTGATCGACATGTGCCGGATCTGCATAACACACAAACTCTCCGTTCACCCAGTAATGTCCCGGCGGGAACGGCCGGATCTCCTCACAGAGTCCCAGCAGGTTTTTCGGTTCAGAAGCAAAGGCGATACAGCCATCCTTCTGATAACCGTAATACAGCGGACGAATCCCGATGGGATCCCGGGCTGCTATCAGCCGGTCCTGGGTACCATCGTAGAGAATCAGCGCAAACTCTGCATCCAGTGTCTTGAACATCTCCACCCCATACTCCCGGTACAGAGGCAGCAGGATTTCGCAATCTGATTCACTCCGAATAGGAAAACCTTCGTCAATCAGACGCTGCCGAAGCGGGCGGAAACCGTACAGCTCTCCGTTGCACACCACATAGCTTCCATCCATTTCAAAAGGCTGCATTCCCTCATCCGTAAGCCCCATAATGGCCAGGCGGTGAAAGCCAAGCCAGCCTCTCGGAATTTCGATAAGGATGCTTTTATCCGGTCCCCTTGTAACCGTACGCTCAAAACATTCACGGAGTTTTTCCTCGGACTGTGATTTTCCTTCAATTCCAAAGATAGAACACATATTCAGGCACCTCCAAACGTGGTCGGCAGTCATTTTCCAATTTCAGGACGAAGGCCGCCTCTCCGTGGTACCACCTGATTTACTTCTCTCCGGGCTCAGTCAAGCCCTGACAGGGATAACGTGCTGTCCTCACGCCGCTCCTACTGGGCTCTGCCGTTCAGTTTGGACTTGGAAGGGTTTTTCCTCCGGTGGCTCATGCGGGATTTTCATCATCGCCCGCTCTCTGTAATGCTGCCCCGGGACCTCGGTCCCGCCGGAATACTCGGCTTCCGCAACGCTTTTATCTGTGAAATTTGCCCGCATTCTAGCACGAAGGCTACGAGGTGTCAACCCCATTTTTGCAATAATATTTTTCAAAAATTGCATTTCATATCATATGAATAACATTATTTTTACCTTTTCGCAATTTTTTAATGCTTTTAATTCAATTTCCTATTGACAGCTGTTCGCCTGCTGTGTTATCCTTGCCCCCGACAGGACAAGGGGGTCATGTTGAGGCTTTCCCTGTCCGTTTTTTATTTTCACAGAATGTTCGTTGGAGGTGGCGTTATGAGCAGGTATACAAAAGATGATATCATCAAAATGGTTAAAGAGGACGATGTGGAATTCATCCGCATGCAGTTCACCGACATATTCGGCCAGCTGAAAAATGTGGCCATTACCGCCAGTCAGGTGGAAAAGGCGGTCAATAACGAAATCATGATTGACGGAAGTTCTATTGAAGGATTTGTCCGTATCAATGAGTCCGACCAGTATCTGAGACCGGATCTGGATACATTCGCCATTCTTCCCTGGCGTCCGCAGCAGGGCAGGGTTGCCCGGCTGATCTGTGATGTCTACAATCCGGACGGCACACCTTTCGCCGGCGATCCCCGTGGGACTCTTAAACGTCTGATGAAAAAAGCCGACGACATGGGATACAGCTTCAACGTCGGCCCGGAATGTGAATTCTTCCTGTTCCAGACCGATGAGCACGGAAGGCCTACCACCACCACAGCAGATGAAGCAGGCTATTTCGATCTCGGACCACTGGATCATGGCGAAAGCACCCGACGTGAAATCTGCATGGCACTGGAACAGATGGGATTTGAAATCGAAGCCAGCCATCATGAGGTGGCAGCAGGTCAGCATGAAATCGACTTCAAGTACGCAGATGCTCTGACAGCTGCAGACAACATCATGACATTCAAGCTTGCCGTCAAGACACTGGCCCAGAAAAACGGTCTGCATGCCACTTTCATGCCCAAGCCTGTCTTTGGGATCAACGGTTCAGGAATGCACACCAACATGTCTCTGTTTAAGGACGGAAAGAACGTCTTTGCAGATCCGACAGACAGCCGCGGCCTGAGCCGGGAAGCCTATTCGTTTATCGCCGGTATCCTCTCACATGTAAGGGGAATGGCAGCTATTACCAATCCGCTGGTCAACAGCTATAAACGTCTGGTTCCAGGATATGAAGCCCCCTGCTATCTTGCCTGGAGCGCAAGCAACCGAAGCGCGCTTATCCGCATTCCCGCTGCACGCGGACAGGCAACCCGTGTGGAACTGCGCTGTCCTGATCCCAGCTGCAATCCCTATCTGAATATGGCGGTCTGTCTTGCCGCCGGTCTTGACGGCATTGAAAAAGGAATGACGCCTCCGCCGGAAATCACAGAAAATATCTTTGCCATGGACGCCGCCACACGTGCGGCCAAAGGAATCGACAGTCTGCCCGGAACGCTCTACGAGGCGGTAGAATGTCTGACAGCGGACAGCGTGATCTGCGATGCACTGGGGGAGCATGTTCTGGCTCAGTATGTGGATGGAAAGAAAAAAGAATGGGATGCCTATCGGACACATGTCAGCAGCTGGGAGATTGAACGGTATCTGGTTATGTACTGAGATTCAGCAGGAATAACCAATTACAGGGAATGGGCATGACACAAGTGTCAGCCTGTCAAAACCGGACATTCCAGCAGTTCCGGCATCCAATGACAGGCTTTGCTGCCCGGAAAGGATTAAGACCAGTGGCCAGGATTGTTATTATCGGCGCAACGGAAACCAGCCGTATGCAGCTTTCCAGGCTGCTGGCTTCCTCAGGTTATACGGTTTTTCGCACCTGCGCATCGGACAGTGCTTTCCGCAGGACACTCTCGGAATGCGAAGACGGGATTGTCATCCTCTGCGGCGGGATGCTGGGAAGTCTGGCAGATGAACTCTGGGCTGATTTTCACGGAAGTTTCCGCTTTCTTCTGATTGCCCGTCCGGAAGCACTCGCTTCCTGCGAAGCGCCGGAGGTCTTCAAGCTCGCCTATCCCTGTTCCGGCAATGCCGTCGTCGGCGCTGTCGAGATGCTGACACAGTTGCATACCATGCACCTGCCCAGACGTCCCGCAGAAGACCGCACCGTGATCGAGCAGGCCAAGCGTCTGCTGATGGATCGGGATGGGATCAGTGAACCGACCGCTCACCGGCGTATGCAGCAGCAGGCCATGCGCAGCCATATGAAAATGACCGACGTTGCAGAAGCTTTGCTGAAAAACACTGCACGAACGGAGGAATGAACCATGGACAATCAGTATCCGCTTTACCGGCCCGAAATGGAACACGAATCCTGCGGTGTCGGTGCC